>JBPYDY010000410.1:0-3642 GCA_051986155.1 Methylocella sp. | reverse complement strand
CCGAAGATCAGGGGCTTTACCTCGTTCAAGTCGCCGCCACGACGGATGAGATTGAGGCCGACATCTCCGCTTTCGAACAGCGCCTTATCCTCACTTTCGTCGTCCTTGCGCTTGCCCTCATCTTGTCCTCGGCCGCGCAGCTGCGCTTCGGCCTTAAGCCCTTGCGTCGATTCCAGCAGGAGGTGGCTGCGGTCAGGCGGGGCGAGGCGCAACGAATTGAAGGCATATTCCCGCTGGATATCAGCCCCTTGGCGGAAGAACTTAATCTTCTGATTGCAGCCAATCGTGAGGTTGTGGAGCGCGCGCACACGCAGGTTGGCAATCTTGCTCATAGCTTGAAAACGCCGCTCAGCGTCATCGGCAACGAGGCTTCGGCCGACCGTTCCAATCCGCTTGCGGCCAAGGTTGAGGAGCAGGCGGCAATCATGCGCGACCAGCTATCGCTTTACCTCAATCGCGCCCGGGCCGCGGTGCGGGCACGGACCGTGGGCAGCGCCGCCGATGTTAACGCCGCCCTTGAAGCACTGGTCCGCACCTTTCAAAAAATCTATGCGGGACACGCCATTGGCTTCGTTTGCGGCATAGCGGAACACATCCGCTTTCAGGGGGAACGTCAGGATTTCGACGAGATGGTTGGCAACCTCATCGACAATGCGGGAAAATGGGCGCAAAGCGCCGTTTCGATTACCGTCGCCAAAGACCCGCCGCGCGTTGATTCGGAGCGCCGTTTCTTCTTGGTGACCATAGACGACGATGGGCCAGGTCTTTCGCCCGGGCTGCGCCAGGCGGCTCTCGCGCGCGGCAAGCGGCTTGACGAAACCAAACCAGGCTCGGGGCTCGGGCTTTCGATCGTTGCCGATCTGGCGTCGCTTTATGGCGGCCAATTGTCCCTCGAAACGAGCCCGCAAGGCGGTCTGCGCGCGGTGCTGAGGCTCCCCTGCGTTTGAGGCAAGCCGAAATTGCCGATATTTTGTAATCCGTTCAGCCTTGCAACGGCCCTCGCAATCACTATTAAGGCTCCATGTTGTGGCTGATTTTCGCTGTGTTGACTGCCGGGGCGGTCGGCTGCGTGCTGTGGCCGCTTTCGCGAGCGCCGCGCCCCCTGCCGCACCGCGACATTGGCGTTGCCATCTATAAAGCCCAGCGGGCCGAGATTGAGCGCGACGTTGCGCAGCGCGTCGTGACCAAAGAAGAGGCTGAGTGCGCCAAGGCGGAAGCCGCCCGCCGTTTTCTGGCAGCCGAGGCCTCGGTCGAAACATTGCCGGGTGCGTCGCAGACAAAAGCCCGGCTCGCATCGCTCGCCGTGGTGATTTTCGTTCCGGCGCTTTCCTTGACGGTCTATGCCACAGTCGGCCATCCCGATCTGCCCGATGCGCCTCTTTTGGCGCGGCTCCAAGCTTCGCCCGAGAAACTGGATTTGGCGGCGGCCGTCGCAAAGATCGAAGCCCATCTCGCTGAGCACCCGGACGACGGGCACGGTTATGAAGTTCTAGCCCCGGTTTATCTGCGGATGGGGCGCATCGGCGATGCCATGGATGCTGCGCGTGCCGCCCTGCGTCTGCTCGGGGACTCGCCTTTGCGGCAAACACTCTACGGCGAGGCTATGGTTATTGCCGCCGATGGCGCCGTGACGAAGGAAGCCGCGCAAGCCTTTGAAGCGGCAGCCGCCAAAGATCCAGCTGCAGGAAAAGCGCGCTTTTTCCTTGGCCTCTACGCTGAGCAGCAGGGCGATAAGGAGCGCGCAAGGGAAATCTGGACGAAACTCGCAGCCGATGTGCCTCCGGACTCGCAGGTGGCGCAAGCGCTGCGCCAGCGCATAGCCGCTCTAAGCGACGAGCGGGAAGGCCCATCACCGCGCGGGGCGACGCAGGACGGCCAGCAAATGCGCGCCATCCGCGCCATGGTCGACAGGCTTGCTACGCGGCTTGCCCAAAACGGCAACGACCTTGAAGGCTGGCTGCGGCTCGTGCGCTCCTATGCGGTCCTGCAAGAGACGGACAAGGCACGCAGCGCGCTCATCGATGCGAAACGCAATCTGGCAGGCGATCCAAACGCCATCGCGCGCCTCGATGCGCTCGCCCACGAACTCGGGCTTGAAGGCTGATCTGGAAGTGACACGCAAGAAACGCCGGCTTCTGATGATTCCGTCGGCCGTTGGCGCGCTTGGCCTTGCATTGGGTCTGGTGCTCTATGCACTTCGCGACAATATCGTGTTTTTCTACGGCCCGAGCGAACTCGCGCAGAAGCCGCCAAAGATCGGGCAGAGGCTGCGGATCGGCGGTCTTGTGAAGCAAGGCTCGTTGGTACGGGAGGGCGGCGAGACCGTGCGCTTTGCCGTCACTGATACCAAGCAAGAGATCGAAGTTACCTATACAGGCGTGTTGCCCGACCTCTTCCGGGAAGGCCAGGGCGTCGTCGCGGAGGGCGCGATAAGTCAGGACAGGCTTTTCCACGCCGATACCATTCTTGCCAAGCACGACGAGCGCTATATGCCGAAAGAGGTTGCCGACGCGCTCAAGAAACAAGGCGTTTGGCGGGAAGGCGGGCAGGCCGCCGCAAACAAATGAGCAGCTGCAAGAATCTGGAAATGATTTGACGGACACCACCCGATGAATTCGTATCTTGACATTCATCTCTTGGCGGCGAGTTTGGCGAGCAGATCGCTGTCGTCAAGGACGCGAGCCACAGGGCTTTGGACAGAACGCCCGTCGCAAGCAACGGGCTATGGCTCGCGCCGGCGCAGCCGGTGCTTCGCATCCTTGACAACAGCGATCCGCCTCGCCGATAATGTCCGCCGTGAGAAGAATGGCAAAATCTGACACTGTCCGATGAATCAAGTCCAGGCTTTTGCAGCAATTCCTCGAAAAGCTTCCCGATTGATGGCCAAAAACCTTCGAAAGAACCGCCGATGATTGTCGAGACAGGCCATTACGCGCTCGTCCTTGCCTTGGCGCTCGCCATCGTCAATTCCGTTTTGCCACTGTGGGGCAGCCTCACGCGGGATGAGCGCCTGATGGCTGTCGCCCCTCCGGCGGCGATTGCGAGCTTCTGGCTCCTCGCCTATTCCTATTTCGCCCTGACGATGGCTCATGTGGCCTCGGATTTCTCGCTTGTTAACGTGGTCGAGAACTCGCATTCGGCCAAACCGCTCATCTATAAAATCACAGGCGTCTGGGGAAATCACGAAGGCTCCATGCTTTTGTGGGTGCTGGTGCTGTCGCTGTTTGCGGCTCTCGTTGCGTCTTTTTCGCGCTCCATGCCTTCCGACATGCGCGCGAACGTGCTTGGCGTCCAATCGCTTATTGCCGCCGCCTTTCTCCTCTTCATCCTGCTGACATCGAACCCGTTTGCCAGGATCGCGGCACCACCGATTGAAGGAAAGGACTTAAATCCGATTCTTCAGGACCCGGGCCTCGCCATCCACCCGCCTCTGCTCTATCTCGGCTATGTCGGCCTTTCGATCACTTACTCCTTTGCGGCCGCCGCATTGATCTTAGGCCGCATCGATGCGGTTTTTGCGCGCTTCGTGCGGCCATGGACGTTGATCGCCTGGATCGCGCTCACCCTTGGGATCGCGATGGGATCTTACTGGGCCTATTACACGCTCGGCTGGGGCGGCTTCTGGTTCTGGGACCCGGTCGA
>JBPYDY010000409.1:0-9720 GCA_051986155.1 Methylocella sp. | reverse complement strand
CCTTCGTCTATACAGGCGTCGGAATCGTCAAGCCCAGCCTTTTTGTGGGCAGAGCGATCGAAGCGTTCCCCTTGACGCCGTTGTTTTTCGCCGCAGCCGAGCGCGGGCGCCTCTACGGCCAAAGGCTTGACGGACTCTGGCTTCATACCGGAACGCCCGAGGCAATCAAGGAGGCCGAACAAACGATCGCGCGCACGAAGCTGTAGCGGCTGGGGCTGGCCCATTTTTTTTGGATGCGTTGGTGCACCGCGGACTGTCGATATAGGAGAGTATCGAAGCGCCGCGCAATTGACTATGGTGATTCCGATAGAAGAGGTGAGCGACCGGCGATCACGCACTGCAGTTTCCGTAATTTGGGTCCCGAGCTGATCGCTGCTCATCACCTCATCCGGGAGCCGATCTACCCGTCAGGCGCGCAAGAACTCGCCACAGGGGACGGAAAAGGAGCCAAAAGGGACGGAAAAGGAAATACGTCGCCCCGACGATCAAAAAACGGGGGGTTCGGAAAAACGCTGGTTGATTACCCTCGACCACGTGGCCAAAAAATTGAAGGCTCCAGCCGATTGCAATTAGAACAATTCTTCCTTCCAGGCAACCACTCTCCACTCAAACCACGCAAACAGCGGAAAAGCGATGCTTAATGGCCGGTATCCCCACGAAGTGCATCAATCGGTTTATTGGATGCTGATGTTTCAGGCGGTAAATTTCAAGCAAGCTAAGGCCACCGGCAGCGATGATACAGTCGACCTCTTGCTGAGAATGTTTCGGAACGAAAGGCATTGGTTGGCTTGTCCGTGAGAACTTTATTCTGTCTTCATATATGGAAATATGGTAGTGGCCCCGCCCGCAGGCCACTGAAATTGCTACCCAGCAGTGGTACACAGGCAAAGATAGGCGCCTTAGAACTATTTGATTTTGCTTACGTTTTCGTGTTGACCGCAGCGTCATCTCCCTGGGCAGCAAAATTTTCGTTCCCGCCTGTGCCGCTCACGTAGCCCGGCGGCCTAGCCGAGGCGGTATAGACCGGCTTATGCCGTCAACGACTCCTTTAAGCAGGTCTGTTGGCCTTGCGGCGCCGGTCCCAACCATAATATCCAAGCGCCGCCGCCAGGATGACGGCGGACGCGATGAAGGCATAAATGGTTTGGCGCGATCCTGCCCCGACCGTCATGGGAAGACTGCCTGACATGACCATGTCCTTGCCGTCTCTCAGGGTGACGAGGACCATGTAATTGCCGGCCTTGTCGAAGTTTGCATTGAGCGTGATGACCCCCGTCGGGTAGGCTTTCGGCGGCGTGTAAGCGAGCGTAACCGGATCAAGCCTGGTGCTAGATGCCGCCTCCCCGGTTTCTCCCCTCACGATCCGCACTTCGGCCGTCATCTCGTGAATTTCCTTCGATGCCGAGCTAAGTGTGACGACAGCAGGGCCTGGACCCGGGAGATCTTCGCAAGAATCATCGAGCCCGCCCGATTGATAAACCGCCACCTGCAGCTCATGCATTCCGGCCATCAGCATGCAGCCCATGTTCATGTTCATGTTCATGAGACTCGAATCCTGGGCCTGCGCCTGGGCTCCCCAGAGCGCAATTCCCAAGGTCAAGGCTGCAGCATAGCGGCCACTCCAAATCATGGATCTCTTTCCTCCCAGTCCGATGTTTGTCACGCCGCCGCGTTGTACTGAAAGGTGCGGGCTTTGCCAATCGGCCTTTTAGCGCTCCTTGAATCGCCTAAGGGCCTTGTCCGCGATCATCCGCCCGATGGGGATTGCCGATGTCGCCGCAGGCGACGGGGCGTTGCAGACATGAAGCATCCTCGCGGTTTCCGCGAACAGAAAGTCATGGACCAGGGTCCCATCCCGCAGCACCGCTTGGGCGCGGATTCCGGCCGCCGCTGGCTCGAGATCCGCCAGTCCGAGGCCCGGACAATATTTGCGGATTTGCGCGAGATAGGCGCGTTTCCACAGCGCGTTTCGAATCTCTGCCGCCCCTGTTGCGAGATGCTGCCCGGCCACGCGCCAAAATCCCGGAAACGTCAAGATGCTTGCGGCATCCCTAAGATCGAAGGAAAATTTTTTGTAACCTTCGCGGGCAAGGCCAAGCACCGCATTTGGGCCGGCGATGATTCGTCCGTCTATCGTTTTTGTCAGGTGAATGCCGACAAAAGGCAGCGCCGGATCTGGGATCGGATAAATTAAGCGGCTGATCAGTCCGGCTCTTGATTTTGGCAAGGAATAGAATTCGCCTCTAAAAGGTACGATGCGGTGCGCGATTTTTAGGCCAGCCAATTTCGCCAGGCGATCGGACTGCAACCCGCAGCAGGCAATCAGAAAGCGCGCGCGAAAGCTTCGGTCTGACATCGCAATTTCCACGCCGCCGGAGTCTTCGCGAATGGCAACGATCTTGGATGAGAGCTGCGATTCTGCCCCGTGCGCCGCGATGATCTTCGCGAGACCGGCGGCGACCAATTTGTAGTCGGCGATGGCCGTTTCGGGAATCAAAAGCGCGCCTACGCCACAAATATTTGGTTCAAGTCTTCTGAGCCCGGCAGCATCGATTGGCTCGGCATCGACGCCATTTTGCTTGGCGCGTTCAAACAGAGCGTCCATCCGCGGCCGCTCTAATTCGTTCGTGGCGACGAGGAGTTTTCCGCAGGTTTCGAATTTTATGCCCTGTTCCGCGCAAAAGGCTTTTGTGGCCGCGGCGCCCTCCCGGCATAAGCGCGCCTTCAGGCTTCCCGGCGCATAATAAATTCCCGCATGGATGACCCCGCTGTTGTGCCCGGTCTGGTGCAGCGCGATCGCGCTTTCCTTTTCAAGCAGGATGAGCGAGGAACCCAGCCGCAGCCGTAAAATCTCGCGTGCGGCCGAAAGGCCCACGATACCGGCGCCAATGATTGCAAAATCATAAATCATTCGCAGATGGCCAATCGCCTATATGCTATATGCCCCTGCAACCCTCGACTGCCGCGGACATTTCTACCAGGGAGAAAGACCGCATGCTTGCTGGAGAACTCGCGCTTATCGTTGCGGCCCTTTTCACCGGTGCCGCCGTCTACGTCAATGCGGTCGAGCAGCCTGCGCGGCTCACCCTTGACGACCGCGCCCTACTTGCCGAATGGAAACCGGCCTATAAGCGCGGCTTTGCGATGCAAGCTCCCTTGGCGCTCATTGGCTTTGTCTTGGGCGTGATCGCAGCCTATGTTCGAACCGATTGGCGCTTTCTTTTCGGCGCAGTCGTCCTTCTTGCCAACTGGCCCTTCACGCTCATCGTCATCATGCCGGTGAACAATCGCCTCATGGCGATGGAATTGGCCGACGCAGGCCCGGAAAGCCGGGCACTGATCAAGCAATGGGGGAAATTGCACGCGGTACGCAGCGCGCTTGGTGCCGCTTCTACGGCGCTTTTCTTTTGGGCCTCATTGCCATGACGATTCGTCAGGTAAGTTTGATTCGAACAGGCACGTGATCCGAAGGTTTATCCTCGCCGCGCCGTTCCTTGTCGATAGCGGCCTCGTTCAAACGATCCGCTGCCCGCGGCGAGAGCAAAATATGGTCGATGCGGATTCCCTTATTGCGCTGCCAGGCGCCGGCCTGATAGTCCCAAAATGTATAGAGCCCGGAATCGTCGCTCGTGGCCCGCAAGGCATCCGTCAGCCCGAGATTGAGGAGGCTTCGATAGCGTGCGCGTGTCTGCGGCAAAAAGAGCGCGTCGCCCGCCCAGGCCGCCGGATCGAAACAGTCCCGGGGCTCCGGGATGACATTATAGTCCCCGGCGAGGACAAAGACCTCTTCAAGCGCCAACAAATATTTGGCATGCGCAATGAGCCGGTCCATAAAAGAAAGCTTATAAGGATATTTTTCGGACTGCGGCGGATTGCCGTTCGGCAGGTAAATCGAGGCCACGCGGACAATTCCGGCACCATCTGGAATGACCGCCTCGATATAGCGTGCCTGTTCGTCTTCCGGGTCCCCTGGCAGGCCCTTTTCGACTTCGATCGGCGCCTTCGCTAGGATTGCTACGCCATTAAAGCCCTTTTGCGCGTGCACGGCGGCATTATAGCCTTCGGCCTCGACCTCTAAATAAGGAAAGGCCTCGCTGACGCATTTGAGCTCCTGAAGGCAGAGAACATCGGGTTTTACCTCGCGCAAATAGCGCAAAAGATGCGCGGTCCGCTGGCGCACCGAATTGACGTTCCAGGTGGCGATAATCAAGCCTGCGATCCTCGATGTTGGGGTGCGGCTTTCGCGCTCCGCACGGTTGGCGGATAGTGCCGGACCGGGCGCCCCTGCATCAGCCGCGGCAGAGTGCCGTGGGGCAGCACCCCCTCGCGCATGAGTGCGCGGCGCAACGGGCCGATCATGGAGAAAGCCGCCACCCCGGCGCTGCGCAAAAAATCGACTGGAATATTATCCATAAGAAGCGAGCGATTGAGAACGTCGATCCCATTCGTCCGCATAAAAACGTCGCTCCGGCGGGCTCTCTCGTATGCCTTAAGCGTGTGCGCTGAGCCGAAATCGGCGCCGAGCACGCGCGCATCTTCAACGGCCTCGGCGAGCGCCGCGGCATCCCGCAGGCTCAGATTGAGGCCCTGAGCGGCAAGCGGCGGAATGATATGCGCGGCCTCGCCAATGAGCGCCGCGCGGTGGCAGGCAAGTCGAGTGGCGCTCATGCCGATCATGGGGAAGAATCCGCTTGGACCGTCGATTTCCATGTGCCCGAGTAGAGAGTCCACTTGGTTCTCGATCTCTTGCGCCATTTCCGCGTCCGAAAGCGCGCGGCGGCGCTCCGCCGCCTCAGGCGACATCAGCCAGACGAGACTCGATCTATGCGGCTTGCCCTCGATCGGGCGTAGCGGAACGAGCGTGCAGGGGCCGGAGCGGGTGTGGAATTCGGTCGAAATATTGCGGTGCGCCTTGGCGTGCGACAAGAGCGCGGTATAGGCGATTTGCGGATAGGTCCAGCTTCGCGTTCCGATCCCCGCCTTGGCGCGAACGAGCGAATTGCGCCCGTCGGCGCCAACGGCGAGAACGGCCTTAACCTTGTGCCCGTCGCTGAGCGTCGCACGGACAGCTTCATCTTCAAAGTGTATGTCGCTGATCATCGCTTCGCGCAATGTGAGGTTCGGCGAAGATAAGGCGATCGCGGCAAGACCATCGACAAGCACATCGTTCTCGATATTTTCGCCGAACGCAAAAAGGCCAATTTCGCTTGCCGCATAGCTAAGCGCGGGAACCGGAATTCGCGTCCCAGTCGCATCGATCATGGTGATCTTGGCAAGCGGCGCGGTCTTGCCGCGAAAATGCCGCCATACACCAAGCGCCTTGTAAAAGCGCAGCGACGCCTCAAAAAGGGCAACGGTGCGCCCATTGGCGCGCCTGTCGACGGGCCCGGCACAAAAAACCGAAAAACCCGCATGCGCCAGGGCAAGCGCGGCGGAAAGACCAGCCGCGCCCGCGCCAGCGACGAGAATATCGGTTTGTGTTTCGGAGCTTACGCCGAACATTGAACACCTTTGGCCGCTTAATCTAAACTAGAGTTGCCGGCTTGGCGAATTGAAAGCACCGCCAAATCAGCCGCGGGCGCTGCTTTATGACTTGCCTTGCGACTATTTGCGCGTGGTGTAAAAGACCGGCCCGCCGCCAACATCTGTCGAGTCGCAGCAGAGCCAACGGAGCGCGGGAAGTTTTTGGACCTTATGAGTGAGCTGGGCGTTTCCTTTTCTCCCTTGCTGCCTTGGCAGCTCGTGGCCGCCTTTGCCGTAGCCGCGCTCGGGCTTTTCGCAACGGGCCTTTATACGCGCGCAAGGGGGGGGGGGGTGCGCGCCTTGGGTCTTGGTCTGCTGCTCGCGGCCATGATGGGGCCCGCGCTGGTTCGGGAGGAACGCAACCCTCTCAAAACAGTCGTTGCCGTCGTTGTCGATAAAAGCGGCAGCCAATCGATCGCCGAACGCCCGGAGCAAACCGATAAGGCCCGCGCGGAAATCGAAAAAAACCTTAGCGCGCTTGGCACTGTCGATACGCGAATCATCGAGAGCAATCAGAGCGACAGTGAAGCCGATGGAACGAGGCTCTTTTCCTCCCTAAACGCCGGGTTAGCCGATGTACCTTCGGACCGCATCGGCGGCGTGTTCATGATCACCGATGGCGAAGTTGACGATATCCCGAAAGAATCCGGCGCGCTCGGTTTCAAGGCGCCTCTCCATGCTCTGATCACTGGCCATGAAGGCGAGCGCGACCGCCGAATCGAGCTCTTGGAGGCGCCACGCTTCGGGATTGTCGGCAAGGAGCAAAAGATCGAGTTGAAGGTCGATGACACGGCGGACAGCGGCGATCCCGTCGTCCTAGACATTCGCCAGGACGGCAACCCTGTCGCGACGATGACCGTCTCGCCTGGAGAGCGCGTCCGCGTACCAGTTAAGATCGAACATGGCGGACCGGCGGTCATCGAACTCGAGGCCGAAGCATTGCCCGATGAACTCACGGCAATCAACAACAAGGCGGTGCTCACGATCGAGGGAGTGCGCGACAAGCTCAAGGTTTTGCTGGTTTCGGGCGAGCCTCATGCAGGCGAGCGGATGTGGCGCAATCTTCTCAAATCGGACCCCAATGTCGACCTCGTCCATTTCACGATTTTGCGCCCGCCAGATAAGCAGGATGGAACGCCGATCAATGAATTGTCTCTGATCGCATTTCCGACCAACGATCTCTTCGGCCACAAGATCAAGGAATTCGACCTGATCGTCTTCGATCGCTATTCCAATCAGAGCGTATTGCCGCTCATCTATTTCGACAACATTGTGCGTTACGTCCGCGAAGGCGGTGCGCTGTTGCTCGCGGCCGGCCCCGATTTCGCGCGGCCGGAAGGGCTTTATTACTCGCCGCTCGGAAGAATTGCGCCCGCCCGCCCGGATGGCACTCTGACCGAACAGGCCTTTCGGGCCGCGATCACCGAAGATGGCGCCAAACATCCGGTGACGCGCGGCCTGCCCGGTGCCGCCGAGACGCCGCCCGCGTGGAGCGAATGGTTCCGGCAAATCAACGCCGATGTCACCAATGGCACCAGCATTATGTCGGGCGCCGCAGGAAAACCGCTGCTTGTGCTGTCGCGCGAGGGGAAGGGCAGGATCGCGTTGCTGCTGACGGATCAGATGTGGCTTTGGGCGCGCGGCTTCGAGGGCGGCGGCCCGCACCTCGATCTTCTGCGTAGATTAGCCCATTGGCTGATGAAAGAGCCGGATTTGGAGGAGGAGGCTCTGCGGGCCACCGCCCGCGGGCACAGCATCGAAATCGAACGCCAGAGCCTTAAGGGCGAATCTCCCAAGGTCACGGTCGCCTCGCCCTCAGGCTCCACGGAAAGCATCGCCCTTCTGCCCGCAGAGCCAGGGATTTCCCGCGCAACCGTGAATGCACGGGAGTTGGGCCTCTATCGATTGAGCGACGGAAATCACTCCGCGCTCGTCAATGTGGGTCCGGAAAATCCGCGCGAATTTCAAGAGGTGGTTTCGACGCCGGACAAGCTCCGGCCGCTTGCCGAGGCGACCGGGGGCACGGTGCGGAGGATCGGCAATGGGAAAGACGGAAGCGTGATTTTGCCGCGCATCATCGCAACCAGAGAGAGTTCGGTCTATGGCGGCGAAGGCTACGCCGCGATCAAGCGCTCTGGCGCGAACGAATTGAAGGGCGTGAGAGTGGCCCCGCTCACGGCCGGCTTTTTGGGCCTTGCCTTGCTGTTGGGGAGCGTCGTGATGGCTTGGGCTTATGAGGGGCGGCGCGGGCCTTCGGCTTAGCCGGCAGGCGGGTCAAGCGCTGCGGCGAAGAGCAAAAGTCTTGCCCTCGGGCGTATGAAACTGGCCGACGCGCGCCCAGGCCTTGAGGATCCGGTCCACGGCGACTTCGACTCTTTCTCCTTGGCGCCGAGCTAGGTTTTCGATGCTTTTCATCGATGTTATTTTGGCAGGTTATGGTAGATTGTCCACCAAGACCATGAACGGACGGAGTCCAAGACGAGCATTATGAAATTCATTGCAGAGAGTATCAACGTCCTCCAAGTGAACTCTCTTTGCTACTAATCCAAATGATGAGACATTGCCCTTCTGCTCGACGAGGGCGAATCCGTACGTTCGCCAATCGATGATGCTACCACGAGGAATACCACGGATAGAATCATCGGACGCGATCATGAGTGAAGTATGGATGAGAGTGTTTCGCTGCTTATAGAGCTCACGAATTTCCTTTAGTTTCCGCGCCGCCTCTTTCCGATCGCTTTCAGACCACGATGAGGGAGCATTCTTGATAACTTGTCACACAAAACGTCATTGTTAAGTTCGGCAACCTTTTTTTCGTCTTTATTGAGAATGCGTGCGACCATCGCGGCGATAGCCATTTCTAGGTAGCCAGCCGCGATTGTAAGCCTACCCATTCTGATCTCAAACTGATCCCACTTGGCAATGGTTAGTAGCTCCGTCATCCTGAAGACTTTCTCTGACCAATCTCAATCGAAAACAGCGATAATATGCTCAATTCAGTGAGTGGTCACGTAGGGGTCGAGCATGCGGATCTGGTGCCGCGCAGGGAATTGATTGTCGAACGGGGCCACCTATCCGCGCCGGAGCGCCCGCCGCACCCTGCCCTTCACCCCGTCGAAGGCGCCTTTGACGAGCTCGCAGTAAAGCAGACGCTCCGGATCGACGGGGCCGGCAAAAGTGAGCCTCCCCGGCGGCACTGGCAAAAAACCCAGCTTGCCGTAATAGGACATGTCGCCGACGAGCAGCACCAGTTCATGCCCTGCCGCGCGCGCGGCGTTGAGCGACGCCTTCACAAGCTCCTCGCCAATCCCCGTCGAACGAAAGGGCGGATCGACCGTCAGCGGGCCGAGAAGCAGCGCGTTCCGGCCGCCGCAAACAATCGGCGTCATCCGGTTTGCTCCGACCAGCAAAGAACCGACTCGCGCGACGAACGATAAATTATAGTCCGGCGCGACCCCTTCCCGAAGACGGTAGGCAGACCGGGCGAAGCGGCCCGGCCCGAAAGCGCGCTCGTCGAGCTTCTCGATTGCCGCAAGATCGGCCGGGGTTTGCGGGCTCAAGGTGAGAGGAAGATCCGCCATTGGCTTTCGCTAACAGCCGCGCGAGCGCCGCGCGGTCGCCGCACCCGGCGCTTCACCAAGGGCTATAGCGCGAAGCTGCCGGCCCTGTCATCAGGCCCTATGTTTCGCAAAGGGTAAGGCTGCCCGGCGCAATGTGAAGTCCGAAAGCGTCTCCAATGCAATTTTTGAGCTGACATGTTCCAAAAATCGCACTCCGCGCGGCCATGGAACAAGGAGTCCGCCGTGGACATCCACCACGCGATTGCCCTTCTCCAGGTAGGAAAACAAGACGAACGCCTCGCGTGTCTGCGGGCGCTGGATGAGGGGGGCGAGACCCGCCACTTGACCTGCAATCTTGCGGGCCTGGTCGCTCTCTCCCTCGGCCAATATCCGCTGGCGCTCGAATGGTTCGACCGCGCCTTGGCGCGTTTTCCTCTCTATCCGGACGGCTTGTCAAACCGGGGCGTGGCGCTGCAGCAGCTTGGCCGCGCCGCCGATGCTCTCGCCGCTTACGACGATGCCGTCCGCCTTGGATGCACCAAACCAGAGCTCTTCTATAATCGCGGCAACATCTTGCGCGAATCGGGCCGTCTCGGCGAGGCCATTACCTCTTATGATAGGGCATTGCGTCTCGAGC
>JBPYDY010000408.1:0-3325 GCA_051986155.1 Methylocella sp. | reverse complement strand
ATGATCGGCGGACCACCAACCCGCGAGACAACTTTCATTGCTCGTCATCGCAGCGAAGAACCGCCCCGACCGCGCGCACCGCACGGCGGATGGATGACTGTTCGGGCCGGTCTCCTGACTTGCGGGTCGATGCTCCGCTCCGCCTTCCCGGGCTAAAAAACGCCCAGTGGCCTTTTGGAAAGGAGCTCACCGCCTACAGTTGCGGGCGCAGTTGCGGATTTGGCCTTTGCCGGCCTCACCGCATTCCCATCTCGCCGATCTCGCGATCGGCGGACCTGGACACCGTCATTTTTTCGACCAAACTTGCGATCTGTCAACAAGTTTTGTTGATCCGCTAAAAGGACAAAGTTCGATCGTGCGAGCCGAGTCGACGTTGAACGAATCCAGATGTCGATTTGCCATCGCGTGCATGATTGTTTCACTGAGTAGGAGGAGCGTGATGGTGTCTCTTGTGCGAGGGTTCTTGCTCCTCCCGGTCGATTTTGGAGATGCCGCCTTCGTTCGCTGGCCGCGTCGCCAGTATCCCGCCGATTTGCGCATGATCCCAGGGACCAGAGTTGCTGTACCTGCCGCGCGCCGCGGCCTCCCCGATGTCAGCACAGACCAAAATTAACCCCCACATTGCGGTGGCTGCCCATTTCGTCACGGCTCGCCCCCCTCGCGCTCTGCAAGGCCGTTCCACAGATCGAATGCGTTCAATAAGTTCTGATTTCTTGACTGGCATTTTTCCCGATCCCGACTAGACCGCGATCGAATCGTCGCCACGGACGATTCGAAAACGTCTGCCGCCGGCTTGCGGCGGACTGATGGCTTTCTCTTCCTGCGAATCGGCCGCAAATAACGCAGCCCGCCCGCTTGGAAGCATTCAAGTCGATGTCAGGAGATGGGAGGGGCGCGCGGCTGAAAGGCGACGCGAACGGACACGACGCGGACGAACTCCGCGATCGTGACCATATGGCAGAAATCCTCGGCTTGCGGCAGCGGCACCGCCGGCGGCGTTGCAAACAAGACCGTATTGGCCATCGCCATCACAGCGCAGATGGCGCAGACGTCGCCTGGGTTCTCGCCCGAACCTTGATCGGACGCGGGTTGCGGCGCGGAGAGACTTTCCGCGGTTTGAGCGGTGAACTTATTGGCGGGCCGGGAGTCGAACTGCGCCAAGTCGGATTGACCGGCGAATGCGCTTTGCGCAGCGATGCCGTGGAAGTGACCGAACGACAGCGCGAACTGAATCGCCAGCGCAAACAGCGCGACGCGCGAAACGCGTTTGGTGTTCGAGCGGAACCACCTCATGCCGCGATACGTCCAACATCCAGTCTTGCCGACGCGGTACGAGTTTCGCTTATTTGGTGAAGCGGTGTCAACGCCGGCCACCAAGGCTGGGGAAATCGTACCTCTTCCTTCGTCTTCCGTGGGTCATGAGCGAGGGTTGCACGCATGAGGACGCCTTTCCGGTTCTGCCTCTGACAGCAAACTGTGATAGCCCTTGCTCACCTCAGGCCACTATGGGATTTGCGCGCCCATTTGCCATCGCTTATACCCTCACCAGGATCAAAGCCGGCGCGTCTCGCATGTTTCCACCCGAGCGGGTTGTCTGTCTGAGCGAGGAAACGACGGAAACGCTCTATCTATTGGGCGAGGACCAACGCGTCGTCGGCATCTCGGGCTATACCGTTCGGCCGCCGCAGGCGCGCAAGGAGAAGCCACGCGTTTCAGCGTTCATCTCCGCCGACATCCCGAAAATCCTCGCGCTCGAACCAGATCTCGTCCTTGCGTTCTCCGACTTGCAGGCCGAGATCGTCGCGGCACTCGTGCGGGAAGGCGTCGCCGTGCATGCCTTCAATCAGCGCACGATCGCCGACATCCTTGACATGATCCGCACTCTCGGTGCGCTCGTCGGCGCAGCGCAGCGCGCCAACGCACTGGCCGCGCGGCTTGCGGCCGATCTCGAAAGAACGCGACAACGCAGCGCGGAGCGCAGCGAGCATCCCAAGGTGTATTTCGAGGAATGGGACGAGCCCATGATTTCCGGCATCGCCTGGGTTTCCGAACTCATTGCCATCGCCGGCGGCATCGACATCTTTCCCGAGCTTGCGGGATGCAAGTCCGCCAAGGACCGGATCACTACGCCCGAAGCGGTCATCGATCGTGCGCCCGACATCATCATCGGCTCTTGGTGCGGCAAGAAGTTCAGGAAGGATAAGCTTGCCGCCCGCCCGGGCTTCGATACCATTCCGGCCGTCTGCAACAACAAGCTTTACGAGATCAAATCCGCGCTGATCCTTCAGCCAGGCCCTGCCGCGCTCACCGATGGGCTGATGGCGTTGGAGAATATCATCCGGGGCGCGCAATGAGCGCGGCTGTCAATGCCAGGATTGCCGCGGAGCCCACAGTCCAAAGTGACCCGCATCAGCGTGCGCCATTACCACCATCCATCACCGTGTGGCCCAACTGACACACACGTCTACTCTGCGCGCGCACAGAGGCCATGCGGCTTGACTCATCTTTGATCTCTAATTCAATCTCGCCCACGGTAGTGCCCGCAAGGGCTAACCAAGGGAATGCGGTGCGTCCATTTTGTGGACAATGCCGCAGCTGCCCCCGCAACTGTAAGCGGCGAGTCTGCGACCATTTCAAAACCACTGGGATCACCAGATCCTGGGAAGGTGGTCAAAGGCTATGACCCGCGAGCCAGGAAACCTGCTACCGGCCATGGTCATGCGCGAACGCGTCGGGCGGGGTGCTCCGAAGCGTTGCAAAAGTCGAGTCATCTGCCGCATCAGGGGCGAAAGGGCAGATGGTCGCGACAGGCGCGTGTGACGGTTTATTTGTTCGCCGTCGAGTGCGTCATGTTCATTTCCCAAACCCGCAATCCGCTTGCGCCGTTGCGCCTGCGCACGTTCTCCTCCCTCTCCACAAGGCAAAACTGGCTGGTTGGCGCGGCGCTGCCGCTTCTGTTCCTCACAACGCCAGCATTCGCACAACAACCGGGCACGCTTGAGCCCGTGGTCGTGTCGCCGCCGAAGCCGCAAAACGTCACGCGCGCGGGCGGCGAACAAAAGGGCGCGCCCAAACGCCCAAAACGGACCGCACGAAATCCGGCGGCAAAGCCGACGCCGCAGCCCACGACCTATCCCGAGGCGCCGCCAACTCCGCTCAACGGCAACGTCGTCGCGACCGTCGCCACCCGGCTCGGCCTCACCGTCCACGAGACGCCGGCGTCGGTGGACGTCGTTCTCCAGCAGCAGATGCAGGAGCAGGGTTACCGCACCACCACGGAAACCGCGTTCGGCGCAGTCGGCGTGCTCGCCGGCGACGTGGGCGG
>JBPYDY010000407.1:0-2696 GCA_051986155.1 Methylocella sp. | reverse complement strand
AGATGAAGGCGCTGAAAAGGCTCTTTGCCGAGTATGGCGCTGAGACGGACTACGTCTTTGCGACTGAGCGCCGCGGCACAGACGGCCGCTTCAAGGGTTTCACGACGGCCGGCTTTGCGATCTTGTTCCGTCGCCTCGAGGCCAAGGCGGGTTTGCCGAACCGCGGCCCGCACGCTCTCCGTCATGGCTGTGCGCAGCGGCTTGCCGATGCTGGCAAGGACGCCTTCTTGATCCGCGATGTGTTGGGGCATGCCAATGTTGCGACGTCAAACAACTATGTTGCGGCGAGCCCCGAGAGGCTGAGAGGTGTTCTGTGAAAGCGGCGCGCTCAGTCGTGCTTGCTGCCGCCGCGCATTTCATGATGCTTACGGCCGCGTCATTGGCAGGGAGCGGACGGACGCCAACGGCGTCACCCGCTTCTATGATGCAGCAGGCCGCGTGACAGGTTCAGTGAGGTAGAGGTAGGCGGGTTGATTTTTTTGGGCGCAAGAGGCGCGGGCTCGCTCCCCTTCGCACTCCTGCGCTGGAATTTGAGCAATCAATGAAGGAAAGAAATGATAGATTTTTTGGACAGGCTCGAGTTTAGGTTTGCTAAGGCGATGGCCGATAATCCGCATTGGTATGTCGTGCGAAAGCCCGAGAACGAGGCTGACTATGTAGCGCTCTATCGTGCCATCGAGGAGCACGGTCAATATGAGAAGTGGAACGGGCGACGCTACAAATACTGGTATCCCGGCGACGGTTATCGATACTGGTATATGGGCGGGCTTCGCCAAACTAACATCATCAACCGGGCGAAGGTGAAGCCTGACGAGCCGCCGGCCGCCTAGGCCCCGGGGGCTTCATTTTTTGCGCGCGAGCGGCCGCCTGGCAGGCTTGGGGCTCCCACTGGCTAAACCGCGGGGGCGTCACCCGGCCAGTAGTTTTTTGCGCCGAAAGCCGGCTTCGATCATACCTGCATGCGCCGATAGCTCGCCCGCTAGAACACGGTCGAGCAAATCGGGGCGGTATCGTTCGAGGCGGCGAAGCGCGGCGGCAGCGGAGTTGCCTGCCGGTCTGATGTGTACATTGGCGTTGCCGTTGTACACGTCACCGATGTGCCGATGTGGTGGACGGCGGTTTGCGCGATCCGCCGTTCAATGCGCTTTTCCAACGAATTCATTTTGGCATCCTTTTTTCCAGCTCAGCGATTCGCGCCTCAAGCTCCGCAACCTCGATTGCCTTGCCCGCACCTTCGAAGAGCCGCATCACTTGGCTCGCCTCGTCGGGCGTCATTTCGCCGTCCGCCACGGCCTGTAAAAGCCCAAGCGCCGCTTGCGGCAGATGCTGCGCATTGGACACAGGCGGCAGCTCGAAGGATATGGGCCGGTTTTCGGAGCCGCCAGCGCGGGTCGAGAGCCCGGCCCATTGCCGGAACGCAAAGCGGAAGTAAGATCGGCGCCTCGGGTTGATATTGATTTCGCTCGTGGTCAAATCCGGCAAATTGTCCTAGAATTTTGTTCTGTCGCTCTTTCGCCGCCGCCGGAAATATCCGCGTACTTTCGAAGCGACAGCACAGGAGGCATGTGCGTGATGAAACTGGACGGCTCGCTGGTCTATCCAAAAGTGCGCAGGATCGACCTATCGGACCTGAAATACGCTCTGGGCAAAGGCCGCGAAGATTTCTTGACGATGCCGTCGTCCCTGTTTTTTCTGGCCTTGATCTATCCTATCGTTGGCATTGGGCTCGTCGTGGGCAGTCCCCTGCCTTTGATCTTCCCGCTCATGTCGGGTTTCGCTTTGGTTGGTCCCTTTGCGGCAATTGGGTTGTATGAGATCAGCCGGCGGCGGGAACTTGGCCTCGACGTCTCCTGGAAGGACGCGCTTGACGTGGCACGTTCGCACGCGATTGTCTCGATCCTGTCGCTCGGCCTGGTGTTGCTCGTGATTTTTGCCTTATGGGCACTCACGGCTCAGTTGCTTTATGTGTGGCTGATTGGGACCGCGCCGCCTCAGTCTTTTCCACAGTTCCTCGCCACTGTCCTTGGCACGCTCCAAGGGTGGAAATTGATCGTGTTAGGGGTCGTGATCGGCTTCGCCTTTGCCGTGGCGGTCCTGAGCATCAGCGTTGTCTCCTTCCCGCTGCTACTCGACCGTGATGTGGGCGTCCGCGTGGCGATCGAGACTTCCGTCAAAGCCGTTTTAACGAATCCCCTCACCATGGCGGTATGGGGAGCAACCATCGCCGCGGGCTTAATGATCGGCTTCATGTTGCTGTTCGTCGGGCTTGCTGTCACTGTGCCGGTCCTCGGACATGCGACCTGGCATCTTTACCGCAGGGTCGTGGAACCGCCGGGATTTTCTTCGTTGTAACCGCGCTGAACTGCTCGATTGTCGCGACTGCTTGGCTAGGCACTACGCGGGTCATGTTTTGATATTCTTGCTAGGAGTCCGCCGGGGATTAAAATGCGCCCGCCCGCGCAATTGGGGAGAGAGTTCAGCCTGTCGAACGGAGCGGCAGTCATTACGACGACTTCGCCGCTGCCTCTGCGTACGGATCATCGCTCAGTATCTCGTCAATAATCCAACGACGCAATTCCTCGAACAAGCCCTCTGCTTGGGCCTCTTCCGATAGATGTCTTAACTCTGGCAGGATTTTCTCGAACTCCGATCGCAGGTATTGACGGGCGCTAGCTTCAGCCTCTTCGGCAGTGGCA
>JBPYDY010000406.1:0-7421 GCA_051986155.1 Methylocella sp. | reverse complement strand
CGACGCCAGCGCCCTTATGGTCTTGACACTGTTGGCGTTGGGAACATTTACCGCCGGCGTGCATATTGGCGCCTGGCGCATATGCATGGTTGGAATTCTGCTGGGCGTTACCGTCCCCGCGATCGCTTGGCTCGAACAGGCAACTCTGCTGCTGTTTTTGGCGCTGATCGTAATCGTATCGATAGGGGCGCTATTCATCAGGCGTCTCCGGCGAGCTTAGGCCAGAACTTGGTCCCTCGCATTCATAACCGCCCGGCGCAGGCGGTATATTCTCCGCGCAGATCCGGTAGGATGAGGACGGTTGTGTCAAAATGCGACAAAAGTCTCCGCTGTTTGAGCTGCCGTAGCGCTCACCGCCACGGCTTTCTCATTGGGGACAACCCGGCTCAACCCGGTTGCAAAAAGCCCTCGCCTTGTGATTCCCTGCCACCGCCGATCAAAATGCAAGAGTTGAGTCGCGCGTCAAAATCCCGGATCCGCCTCGACCGCAAGCGCGGGCTGCGCTCAGCCGGGCCTCACCATCGAAAGCCGTGGAATGTCTTTTTTGCAAATGGACCTCGACCGCACCGAACATCCCGTAGATTTCATTGAGCGGCTTGCAGCGCTCAATCGTTGGCCCTTCGACCGCGGCGAACAGGATGAAATTTCCATCTCTATTGCCGGCGGCTGGACTCAATATACGGTCGCCTTTACGTGGCTCGCCGAAGTTGAGGCGCTTCACGTCGCCTGCGCTTTCGACCTCAAAATCCCGGAAACCCGCCGGATGGAGCTTGCAGCGCTTGTTTCCCTGATCAATGAGGAGTTGTGGATTGGCCATTTCGACTTATGGCCCGGCGACGGCGTCGTCATGTTCAGACACGCCATTTTGCTCTCCGGTGGCGCCGAACTGAACCGCCAGCAATGCCAATCTACTCTCGCAAACGTCGTGCGCGCGTGCGAACGTTATTATCAAGCGTTTCAATACGTCGTCTGGGCCGGCAAGGCAGGGCGCGAGGCGCTTGCAACAGTCATGTTGGAACCCCAGGGCCAAGCATGACATGAGACCGGAGGAAGCAAACCGCAAACCAGAAGAAGCGGCCCGCTTTAACCTTTCCCTCGTGCTCGCAGGGGCCGGCACAATGGGCGGCGCGATGCTGCGCGCCTGGCTCGACCGTGGATATGATCCCCAGCAGATCAAAGTCATCGAGCCAGATCCCTCGCCGGAAATTGTGAACCTCGCAAAGGGCAAGGGGTTTACCTTGGCGCGCCCTTCGCGCCCGCCGCAGCTTCTCGTGCTCGCAATGAAACCGCAAAGCCTCGATGAAGCAGCCCACGAGCTGTCCTCGCTTGTCGGCCAAAACACATTGATCATCTCGATTCTCGCTGGCAAGACCTTCAGCAATATCGCAAGCAGGCTGCCCCAGGCACAGGCGATTATCCGGGCGATGCCCAATCTGCCAGCCGCGGTCGGGCGCGGTATAACGGCACTTGCCGCTACCCCGACAGTAACGCCGGCTCAACGCTCGGCGGCCGAAGCCTTGCTCGGCGCGACAGGGCAGGTCGAGTGGCTGTCGAGCGAGCATCTTATAGACGCGGTTACGGCCGTGTCGGGCAGCGGGCCGGCTTACGTGTTTTATCTCGCTGAAGCCTTGGCGGGCGCTGGCGAGGCTTTGGGCTTGCCCGGCGACGTCTCAGCCCGGCTCGCGCGCGCCACGATTGAAGGCGCAGGTGAGATGCTCTACCAAACTCCCGGAAGCACGGCGGCAGAGCTGCGCGCAAAGGTGACATCGCCCGGCGGCACGACCGCCGCTGCCCTGGAGATCCTCATGGCGAAAGAGGGCCTCGCGCCAGTCATCGAACGTGCCGTGAAAGCTGCGAAACGGCGTGCAGCGGCACTCTCCGGATCGTAACATTTCACCGCCCATTGATGGGCCAGCTTGAGCCCCGGCGGTCCTTCTCGCATGCCGGCGAAAGCGAGAGCACGAGGCTACGATACCCGAGCAAAAACCGGCCCCGCGTCCCCTGATTGAGGGATGCGGCGGGGAATGTTTTTATGGTAGCGCGGCATCCCAGGGGGCCTAATGGGAGCGGTCGAGCATCTCAAGACTTTGTGTTGCCTTGGGCTTAAGCCCGAGAGCGCGATGATCGCGGTCACTCCGCTATTGCATGAGATCATCCCTCACAGCTGGGGGCGCCTTGCCTTGATCGCGCCCGATGCCAGCTGGACCGCGAGCTACAGCGAGAACCCCGCGGCAGCCGCGCTCTATCGCGAGCGTTTTGGCACCCTCATGCAAGATCCAACGGGGCTTGGCCCGCTTTATTTGCCAGCCGTTCGCGCGGTCGGCATCGGCTGGACCTTGCCTCTGCAGGGCCGTAACTGGCACGAGCGGGCCTGGTTTAAGGAGATCGAGGCGCCGCTCGATGCCTGCTGGATCTTGGACACGATGATTGGCGACGGCGGCCGCACGATCGCGCTCGTTCATCTTCTTCGCCCGCGCTGCGCCCGGCCCTACACCGCAGACGATGCGCAACGTCTCGATCAGCTGCGCCCCTGGCTCGCACACGCGTTTCGTTCGCAAACGCCAGACGCCGTGGAGACGGGAGACACAACGCCGCCGTCGCCAGCGGCTGCCCTGGCACGGAGCGGCCAGATGATTTTGCAAACCGACACAACGGTCATCTGGCAGACCCCGAGCGTCGAATTTTTGCTCCGGATCCTCGCAGGCGAGCCTTCCAATTACCTGCGTCCTCTGCGAAGGCGCGATGCGCTGCCCGCGCCAATCTCAAACCTCGTTCACCGTCTGATCGGCGCGGCAAATGGGAGCCTATGCAAGCCGCCGCGCATGCGGATCTCAACCGCCTATGGCGTTCTCACGCTCGAAGCCAAATGGCTCATGCCCGCGGGTGCCATTCCCGATGATACCGCCAAGAACCCGAGGGGCTGCCTAATCTCCGTGACAATCGAACTGCACGAGCATGTCGTTGCCCACGCCGCACGCGTGCTGCGCGAGAGCGGCGCCACACCGGCGCAAATGAAGGTCGGCGTTCAGCTTGCCCTAGGCAAGGCCAAGGCGGCAATTGCCGATGAGCTTGACTTAAAGCAATCCACCGTGGCGGATCTCGCGAAAAAGCTTTATCAGACCCTCGACATTCATAGCTCCGCCGAATTCGCCAGGAAAGTCTGGCTGGATGAAGACCGAATCAATACGCATGAATATGAGTTTCCGAGGCGCCCGGCTTCGGCTCGGGTGACAGAGGCGCGTTTTACCTCCCTATTCGCCCCGTCCTACAAATCGCTCACTCAGCTTGAAGATTAAGGCGCGAGACGGGCGTGATTGCTTGATAAAGACCGTTGACCCCCAACTATTGCCAGCAAACTGCGTTGGAGTCGAAAAGCGTGCCGCGGCCCTGAGAAGGGCGACTTTATATTTGACGA
Organism: Methylocella sp.; assembly: GCA_051986155.1. GTDB lineage: Bacteria > Pseudomonadota > Alphaproteobacteria > Rhizobiales > Beijerinckiaceae > Methylocapsa. The sequence goes on along the minus strand of JBPYDY010000406.1, from coordinate 4,006 downwards.
AAGAGGCTTGCAGCCCTAAGAAAGCGCGCCGATGGTATCAGTGCTTTTTGCAGAGCGCGGATGGCTTCCTCTTTATTCTTTTTTATTCTTTGCGAGGAGTTGCAAGCCGCGGCGGCGTTTCCTAGCGGATGCGCCCAGTTTTTGTTTTTTTCTGAGCGAGCGGTCCGGCCAACACCGGTAGATATTTAATTTTTTAGACGGCAACGGCGGCCGTTGAGAACATAATCTTTGCTCCAGATCCGACACATGCTTGCCATATTTGCTGCTCTTTTTGATGAATGATAACCGCTACAACGGTTGACGGCTCGCGAACGGTCAATTGTCGTTCGAGCTCAGGACTCGTTAACCGTTAATGGCAATAGTTCGTTGAAATCTTTACGCAGGTGGTACCTACCTGTGGTTCCCTTCCTGGGCCTTGATTGTGCGGGTCGAAACCAGGCCCGCGCGGCAACCGCGAGGTCGAATTTGCGCTCTTCACCTAGCCGCCCGTCTCCCGTCAAATTTGCCCGATTAGTCGCCGCGGCGGCTGTGGTAGACCTTGCCTCCAGCATGTTCGTGCCGTCCTCGACCGAGACGGCGGTCGCCAACGGCGATACGCGCCCCCTAAACCTCTATCATTCGCACACCCACGAATCGATCCAGGCGACGTTTCGCGTCAACGGCGCCTATGATTCTGCCGTGCTCCAAAAGCTAAATTATTTTTTGCGCGACTGGCGCAACAACGACCAGACCCGCATGGACCCGCGGCTTTTCGACGTCATTTGGGAAGTGTACCGAACCGCCGGAGCAACCCAGCCGGTCGTGATCGTTTCCGCTTACCGTTCGCCGCAAACCAATGCGATGCTTCGCCGGCGGTCGAGAGGGGTTGCCGAGCATTCGCAACACATTTTGGGCAGGGCAATGGATACGACCATGCCGGGCATGCCGATGGAAAGAATCCGCGAGATTGGCATGCGGTTGCAACGCGGCGGCGTTGGTTGGTATCCAAGCTCAAACTTCGTTCATCTCGATGTCGGGAGCGTTCGGGCATGGCCGCGCATGAGCTACGATCAGCTTGCGCGTCTGTTCCCGGACGGCAAGACCGTGCATCTTGCCGCGGATGGGCGGACGTTGCCGCGTTACGCTGAGGCGCGGGCGGAAATTTCCTCGCGCGGCGGGGTCGTTAGCGACGTGCCGCAGTCCGGCCCTGCAGGCCGCTTCTTTGCTTGGCTCTTTGGCAAGCATGACGAGGACGAGGCGGTCGCCCAAACGGAGACGGCCGCGCAACAAGCACCCTCGCCTGCGCAGGGGCGGCGCGGTGCGACCGAATTCGCGGCGCTGCCCGCCAATGGAGCGAGCCCCGCGCCGGCCGCAAATCCCGCAAAGACACAGCAGCGTGCCGAAGAAAATCCGGCGCGCGTAGCGCAGCTGGAACCCGCCCCGCATTTCCGCGGCGTCGCCGGGGAGAAGAGCTCCGAAACGGAGGAGGCCGCAGCCGCGCAAAGCGTTCCCGGCAAAATCGACCAGCGGGCGGTAAGTTTTGCGGCGGTCCCTCTTCCACCGCCAAGGCCAGGAAGGCCGCCTCCCGAGGTTAAATTGGCTTTCGCCGACGTTCCGACGCCGCCAATGCGCCCGGCTTCGCTCGTACGCAGCGCCTCGCCTCCCGCGAACGAGGCGCGAGCCGAGGAAAGCCAGCCGGCCTCGGCCTCGGCGAACAATGCCGTCGGGGATGACCTGGACTTATCCTTGGCCCGGGCAGCAAATCTGCCGGTTGTGATTACAGATGGCCCGCGCGACCAGCAAAGCGCGCCAAAACAGGTGCTGGCATTTGCGGCGGACGCGCCGCTCCAGAATCCCTTCCCAAATGCGCCGGGCACGCCGCCAGGCGGTCCCACGGACAAGCCGGCAGCCCAGCAGAGCAATGCAGGAGCTGTTCATTCCAACCGGCCAAAGCTGCGCGGTCCTTCCAGCAACCTCAAGGCTGGGTTCCCGGTGCCATCGATTCTGGGCCAGTCTCCGACCGGTTTGCGACTGGCGGCGCGCCTCATTCCCGGAGCGCTGTCCAGCAAGCCCTTGGCTGAGGATTACGCCTCGGCCTTCGGAACGACAGCAACCGATCTCGACCCGAACCGTTTCACTGGGGTGGCGGTAAGGCCGTTAACGCTCGCCCAAGGCGTCGTCCGTCTAAACCAACAGCCGGCGCCCGTCCGGGAAAATTGATTGAATATAGCAGACTTTCGCTTAATTCGCGGCGAGGCCTTCAGCCACTGCCCGCAAGGTCTGGCCGCCGGCCATCGATCTACGCCCCGATCTTGCCGCAGACCGTCCGGTAAACCGATTCGGTCGTTTCCGCCGCCTCTGCAAGCAGCGCATTGACCTCCGCGAGTTGCTTCTCGGCGAACTCGCGATCTTTGATCGCCTTTGCGTTAATGAACACATTAAGCGCCGCACTGCGCAGTCCGGCGTTCGCCGCAAGCACCGCGACCCCTGCGTCGCTGATGACATTGAGATTGCCCTTTTCCGCAACGGCGGCGGAGAGGCGGATCACCTCGAAGCAGGCCTTAACGGCGCGCAGGGGTGCAATCGTTGCCTCTTTTAGAGCGGCTTGAATGGCTGCGGTGCGCTTCGCTTTCTGCTCGTCGTTTGCGCGCTCGAGCCCATAGGCGGCCATCACGGAATTGAACGCCACCACATCCTCTTCGATCGCTCGGGTGAGCTCGGCGCGCAGCGCCTCCGCCTTGGCGTTCACGGACTTTAGCTCTTCGGACACGGCCTCATAATTCTTCTTGCCGATCGTCAGATTGGCGACCATGGAGACAAGCGCCGCGCCGATGGCGCCGCAGACGGCAGCCGCGCCGCCGCCGCCAGGCGTCGGGCGCTCGCTCGCAAGATCGTCGAGAAAAGCGGCAATGGAACTGTTCCTGGTCATGGCGGGCCCGGTCCCCAAAAGTCACGCCAGAGTTTTGGCCTGCGCGTAGATATTTTCGGCGTCAAACACTTGGTCCGAATTTTCGAATAGCTGACCGATGCAGGCGCGATGCAGCTTCAGTTTCAGGCCTCCGAGTCCCAGCGCACCGGTCACGATTTTGCCGTGGCGCTCTTTCGCCTTGTCGGTTGCCTCGATCCCGCCGATGCCGAGCGGCGGCTGCGCGTTGCAGTCCGCGATCAGTTCTATCCTAGGGTCACTCTGCCAGTGCTTTTCGTCAAGCAGCGGAATGCCGATGGCGCCGGCGGCGAACACGATCTCAGCACCCTTGATCGCCGCCGCGCGGGCCGCACTGTCGAAGGCCTCGATCGGCACCGGCAGAAAGCCGAAGCGGTCGTTGATGGCCTTGGCTGTGGCCTCTGCCCGCTGTTTTATGCGCGAGGTGATCGCGACCTCGGCGCCTTCGCTATGCAGCATCGCCGCGGCGCGCATGCCGACGGGGCCGGTGCCGCCGAGCACCACCGCCCTTTTGCCGGCGAGCGGCTTTGCTTTGGCAAGCAGCGCAACGCCCGCCGCCGCCGTGGTGTTGGAGCCGTTGCTGTCCAGCATTGCAGACACCCGGAAATTGGCAAAAAAGCGCTTCTTGACCGCTTCAAAGACCGCTTCTCCGGCGATCATGCTGCTGCCGCCAACGAAGATCGCGGTAAATTGCTTTTCCTTGGGTCCGCGGGCGTAGATCGTTCCATCGACCAGCGGGCCGGCGTTTTCGGGCGTCACTCCGCCATAGCCAATGACGTGATCAGCACCGCCGTCATAGCCGACGACCGTGTCGAAAACGCTCGGCACCGGATCGGTGTCGAGCAGGAACAAAAGCTTTTTTGGCATGGCGGTCCCTTGGCGTTGAAATCGTCCCGCGCAGCGTTAAGGGACCTTTTTGTCAGAGTTCGGCCGTCCTGCCAAGTCCGCTCCGCCCGCGCCAGCATGAGCAGACGGCGCCGCCTGTTGCTGCCCTCGATCGCACAAGAAATGGCGGCTGGCGCTATTTAGAACCATTCCAGAAATGTTTCGAGACCTGTGCGCAATCGCTTCTATAGGCTTGCG
>JBPYDY010000405.1:0-3482 GCA_051986155.1 Methylocella sp. | reverse complement strand
CCGGTACGTCTCCGCCATGACGCGCACCTTGCCGCTCGCGGCAAGCGCGAGCGCTTCGTAAAGGTACTCGCGGCCGTTCTGCTGGCTGCCGATGATCTTGATTGGGCGGCTGCAAAGCTCGGGGGTCTCAACCAGCGATTGCCTCCTTCGCGCGCAAATGCGCTGCCGAAATGGTCTTCGCCTGATTGAGCACCCTTTCCATGCGTTCGTTGGACTTGCGGCTCATGGTTCCACCTCGTCGCTTCTGCGTCTGTAACGCCGGGCGATGCGAAGGGGTTGCAGCTAGGGTTTCTGCAAGGCGAAACCGGCGGCTTTATCTCCCGCCGCTCAAGCGGTGAACTGTAGAAACTAGGTCAGCCGGCCTGCAGGGTTTTGCGAGCACGGGGACGCCGTTGAAGTTTTTGGCAATTTGCGCGCTGTTGTAACCCGATAAAAACAGAAAGGGGATGCCTGCGCCGGTGCACGCCTCGGCGACCGGTGTGGAGGTTTCGCCCCTCAAATTCATATCGAGCATGACTGCATCAAAACTTTCCTGCCGTAATAGATCTAACGCCTTTGCGACGGACGCAGCGAGCCTCACCTCATGATCTCCAGCCTCCCGCAAAATCGCGGCAATGTCCATAGCGATAATGGGCTCGTCCTCGACAATCAAAATCTTCATTTGAGAAAGTCACGCATCGAACGAAGGTTGCGCCCGGCCGTCCAGAACGAGAGCCGCCGGCGCGGTCATCTGCCACATAAGGCCTGGCGGGGCAAATTCTAGCAGAATTTCGGCATCGAGGCCGAGCTCGGTCATCTCGGTCAAAACCGTCGTTCCAAAGCCCCGGCGAACCGGTTGAACAGGCGCGGGTCCCCCTTGTTCGATCCATGATAAGCGGAACCGGGGCCCAGGGGCACGCATGACGTCCCAGGTGATGTGAACCATGCCGCTCTCGTTCGACAGCGCGCCATATTTGGCGGCATTCGTACCGAGCTCATGAATGGCCATGCCCAGCGTCTGTGCCGCGGACGGGTTGATTGCCAATGCGGGGCCTTCCAAAACCAATCGCCGGTCCTTGAGTGCCTCGAAAGGCGAGAGCTGCGCATGAATGAGGTCCACTAAGGAGATTCCTTCCCATTCGCTCGCAACCAAAAGCTCTTGGCACGCGGCAAGGCCCGCCAGCCGCTCTTGGAAGATTGCGGCGAACTCACCACCGGCCCCACTGTTCGAGGTTCGATGGGCTATCGATTGCACCACCGCGAGCAGATTTTTTGCCCGGTGATTGACCTCGCGCATCAGCATCTGAAGCTGCTCCTCCCGCTTCTTCCGCTCGGTGATGTCGATCGCCACGCCCACATTGCGGGCAATCCGCCGGCCCTCCGGCGAATCGCGAAAGAGAGTCTGGCAGCGATTTTGGACCCAGCGCGTCTCGCCTGTGTCGTGCCGCACGATGCGGAAGTCTTCATCGAAGATGCCTCTGCCGGCCGGGCTCAGCGCTTCCCGAATTGCGTCCATAACTTTTTGCCGGTCCTCGGGATGCACGGTGGACATCATGATCTCGTTGTTGAGTCCGATTCCAGGCGCAAGGCCCGCCATCGCATAGAGCTCCGGCGACCAGAGCAGGCGGTCCGCGGCGGCATCATAGTCGTGAATGCCGAAGCGAGCGGTCTCGGCTGCCAGCCGCAGCCGCTCCTCGCTCGTGCGCAGAGCGAGATCGGCTGCCTTGCGCTCGGTGATGTCCAAATTGGTGCCGACGACACGAATGGCCCTACCGGTGCTATCGCGAAGCGCCCGGCCGCGCGCCATCATCCAGCGCACTTCACCGTTGCGGAAGAACCGGTACTCCCATTGCTCTTCGTCGCGTGTGGATCGCAGCCAGTCTTGATACAGCGACTCGAGCCGTTGCAGATCCTCCGGGTGAACCCGCTTGCGCCAGCCTTCGTAATTTTTCTCAAAGCCGCCCCTAGGAAGGCCAAATATCTTTTCTAATTCAGGTGTCCAGGTAACGCTGTTTGTGACCGTGTCCCAATCGAATACGCCGACATGGCCCGCTTGCTGCGCCAGCTGCAGCCGCTCCTCGCTTTTGCGTAACGTGTCGTCGGCCACGCAACGCTCGATAAAGTCGGCAGCTTGCCGCACATAGAGATCGAGCAAACTCAGACTCTGCTCCGGAGGCCGGCGGGTCTGACGGAAATGGGTCGACAGCATGCCGAGCGGCACGCCGCCGCGGGCGATGATCGGCGTTGATTGCACCGCCCGGTAGCCTGCAGCACGGGCAGCAGGCCGGTAAGGAGTATAGTCTGGGTCGACCTCAATGTCCTCGATTACGACCCGTTCGCCGGATCGAAAAGCCCGGCCGCACGCCGTGTCATCTGCAGTTGACACCTCGCGGAAGAAATCGAGAAAGTCCTGGCCAAATCCGCGCTGCGCCGCGATCTCGAGCACGCCGCGCGCGGGGTCCAAGATCTGAACGTTGCCCATGTCCGCGCCCAAAAGCTCGATCGCGCCCGCAAGCATCTCATCAAAGCCCTCGCACAAGTCACGCTTGTGCCACAGCCGCGAGCTGACCTCATGCAGGCGAGCGAGCGCCGCATTATGCCCTTCGAGACACGCTTCGCTCGCGCGCCACGCCCCCTCTGTGGTCTTTACCTTGGTTAAATCCAGGACCACTCCAACCAGGCCTTCGACCCGGCCGGATTGGCCGAACAACGGCGCAAGCCGGGTTTCAAAAAATCGCCGCGATCCGGCCGGATCGCGGTAGCAGAATTCCTGACGGAGCGGTTTGCCTGTCGAGAGAACCCTTTGATCCGACTCGGAAATCAGCTGCAAAAGTTGGGGATCGGAAACGAAGGCGGAGGCGTTGAAACCAAGCACTTGCTCTGGCCTGCGGCCAAAAGATGCAAAATAGGCCGGATTGGCGGTAATGACCCGGCCTTCGCGGTCCTTGACAAAAATGATTTCCGGCACGCTTTCGAGCACGGCCTGCAACAGGGCACTTTGAGAGCCCGACTTGCCGGCACGCTTACGCTGCATAATACCGGGGGTGAATCTTGCAAGACCGCGCAGCCATGCGGCCGGCGCGGCGGCAAATGGCTCCCAAAGGATTCGCAGCTGCATCCGGCGCAAAGCCCCAAAGTAAGCGGGACATTTTACCATAATTTTTATAAAACGGTTAAGAATTCAGTAAAGCTGCGCATGACTGAGCGGATGCGGTAACGCTGCTTCGGCTTGATTGAAGATTTCTTGATCGGAGCCGTGCCGCGGGGACGGCAGCCGCTCTGGAATGCGCTTCAGGCGTATACAACCTGGTGGATAGTGAGCCCACACCCCAGTGCTTATGGCTGCCAGCATTCGTCCGCGCGGCCGGGGCACCCGTGCCGCCTCAGATCACGGAACAAGAGGCCCTTGAGGCTTTTGGCCCCGATATCGTTTACTACGCGACCCGGCTCCGGGGCGCATCGAACGAAAAGGCGAAACGCGAGTTGAAGTTTCAGCCGCGACC
>JBPYDY010000404.1:0-5150 GCA_051986155.1 Methylocella sp. | reverse complement strand
TGTGACGCGCCTTGGCGGCTATCCTGCTTGGGCTACTGATCCAAACGGTGACGAGGCGTGCGGCAAGCTTCTTATTTTATCGTCCTTGTAGCGCTATTGGCGCCAGCAGCTCCGCATGCGCAACTCATGCTTCTAGGCGCTCTCCAGGCTCAGCCCGAAGGGGGCCAGAATGCCGCCTCCGGCGCTAGCGGCTCCCTGTCCAGGAGGCCCAGATTGGCCAGGCTGAAACCGCCCTCCGTCGAGACGATCTTGGGGCGCGACCTGGCGCGCGACGGATCCGAGGGCGTCATGTCATTCCGGGCCACGCCGGAAAAAGGGATTGAGATCACAAAGCTTTCGCTCTCCGGTGAAGCTATGTCCCACCCGCAAGAGCCCTGCCTCGTGGATCTGACCGGCGAGAAGCCGATCCAAACGACATTCAGAGGACAGCCCAATGGCGCGTCCCGCTACGAAGCTCAAATCCCAGTCTGCCCCTTTTCGATTGAGGTGCTGGAAGGCGCAGTGCTCGTCACAAGGACTCCGAGGGCCTGTGAGTTCGCTGAGGCTCGATGCCGAGTCGATCCCGTTGGCCTATGGGGCCCCAGGGGGGATTCTTTTGGTCCCGCCGAGGCAAAGCAAAATGAGCGTGAACTCAGCCGTGCCGAATCGGATGTGCGCGTTAATTTTCGCGCCTTGCAATCGAGCATCGGCAACGACAGGGAAGCGGTTAAGAAAATCGCCGGCGAGCAGGCAGGCTTCTCTTCTGCACGCGAAATGACCTGCCGGACCTACCTTAAGGAGGATTTTCATGAATATTGTGCGCTCCGGCTCACCCAAGCACGGGCGCTCGCCTTGCAAGCGGCGATCTTCGAGCAAGGCAAGAGCAAGGCGGATTTGAAGCCGGCAAAAGCGCTCGAAAGGCACATGGTAGCCAAACGGAAACCGGCGGCAAAGCAAAAGCCGGACACCCCCGCCGGGGCAAATCCGGATCCTGAGACGGAATTCCAACCCGCAGCTGCCCCCAAATAGCAGGGCTCCATCGGCGGGAGTTATCCCCGAAGCCATAGCGATCGTGCCGCTGCGGGTACTGAGCCGCTCGTTATTCAAATGGCGGCCATCCTCCTCGTTACCGTTGCCGAGACGCCGATCAAGGCACCAGCCCTGGCGAGATCCTCGCCCAGGCCGAAATAAAAGGAAACATAAGTAGCGGTAACTTTACCTGCTTCTGGTTGCGGCATTCTGACCGATTTGACTGAGCGCCCCCGCTCCCCCATTTTCCGCCGTCTTGTCCGGGGAAAGCCCCGGCTCACGCTTTTCGAGAGCAAGCGGGATGGATCAAAAACTTGGCGTCTGCCCGGGCCTTTGTGCGGAAGGGCAAAGCGCGGCAAATTGCAGGCCCATTAGATGAACGTTGTCATTGTCGAATCGGCGGCGAAGGCCAAGACGATCACCAAATATCTTGGCAAGGATTACGAGGTTCACGCCTCTTATGGCCACGTCCGCGACCTTTTGGCAAAGGATGGCTCGGTCGACCCCGACGGCGACTTTGCCATGCTTTGGAATATCGACTCCCAATCGGCAAAAAGGCTGGCCGAAATCGCCAAGGCGGTGAAAGGGGCAAAGCGGGTTATTCTCGCGACTGACCCTGATCGCGAGGGCGAGGCGATTTCCTGGCACGTGCTCGAAGTACTGAAGGAAAAAAAAGCCATCGGGGCCAAGCCGGTCGAGCGGGTTGCCTTCAATGCGGTGACGAAATCGGCAGTCTTGGAGGCGGTCAGCCATCCGCGTGAGATCGATGCAGCGCTGGTCGAGGCTTACTTCGCCCGCCGTGCGCTCGACTATCTCGTCGGCTTCAAGCTCTCCCCCGTATTATGGCGCAAATTGCCGGGTGCCCGGTCGGCGGGACGGGTTCAGTCCGTGGTGCTGCGGCTCATTTGCGACCGTGAGTTCGAAATCGAAAAATTCGTGCCGCAGGAATATTGGTCGATTGCGGCGCATCTGAAAACCAAAGACGGGTCGCCTTTTGTTGCCAGGCTCGCGGGCGCCGATGGCCAAAAGATTTCGCGTTTGGATGTCGGCTCAGCCACGGAGGCCGCCGGCTTGAGGAGCGCCCTCGAGAGTGCCCGATTCAGTGTTGCGAACATTGAGGCCAAGTCCGCCAAGCGGCATCCGCCGCCGCCATTTACAACCTCCACCCTGCAGCAGGAGGCCTCGCGCAAGCTTGGTTTTGCCCCCGCGCGCACTATGCAGCTCGCGCAAAGGCTATACGAGGGCGCCGACATTAACGGAGAGACGGCCGGCCTCATCACCTATATGCGCACGGACGGCGTCGATATCGCGCCCGAAGCGATCGCCGCCGCGCGCAAACTGATCGGCACCCGCTACGGCGCCGATTATGTCCCCAAAGCGCCGCGGCAATACACCGCAAAGGCCAAAAACGCGCAGGAAGCGCACGAAGCGATCCGACCGACCGACCTCACGCGGTTGCCGAGACAGGTTGTGAAGAGCCTGGAGCCAGACCAAGCAAAGCTCTACGAACTCATCTGGACCCGCACGTTGGCCTGCCAGATGGAGTCGGCCGAGCTTGAACGCACCACGGTCGATATTTTGGCCAAGACCGAGAGCCGGACGCTTGATCTGCGCGCAACTGGACAAGTGATCCGCTTCGATGGCTTTTTAAAGCTCTATCAAGAAGGCAGGGACGACGAAGAGGATGAGGAGGGCGCGCGACTTCCACCGATGGCCACACGCGAAACGCTCGAGAAAGAGAAAATCGAGATCAAGCAGCACTTCACGGAGCCTCCGCCGCGCTTTACCGAGGCGACGCTCATCAAACGAATGGAGGAGCTTGGGATCGGCCGGCCTTCGACTTACGCTTCGACCTTGGCCCTTCTGCGCGACCGGGACTATGTGCGGCTCGATAAAAAGCGTCTTATCCCCGAAGACAAGGGCCGGCTGGTGACGGCTTTCTTGGAAAGTTTTTTCACCCGCTACGTCAGCTATGACTTTACCGCAGCGCTCGAGGAAGATCTCGACCGCGTGTCGAACCATGAGCTGAATTGGAAACAGCTGCTTCGCGATTTTTGGACCAATTTTTCCGGCGTGCTTTCGGGCATCCAGGACTTAAGAACGGCGCAAATCCTCGACAGTTTGAACGAACTTTTGGGGCCGCATATTTTTCCTCCAAAAGAAGATGCTTCCGATGCCCGCCTCTGCCCTTCCTGCGGACGTGGCCAGCTATCGCTTAAGATTGGCAAATTCGGCGCTTTCATAGGCTGCTCGGATTACCCCGAATGCAAATTCACCCGCCCCTTGGCAATTGCAAACGGGGATGACGCGTCGAACGGCGAGCGCGCTTCGCCGAAGATATTGGGTGAAGATCCAGCAACCGGCGAGGAGATTTCTCTGCGCCAGGGCCGGTTCGGCGCATATGTGCAAAAGGGCGATGGCGATAAGCCGAAGCGCGTATCGCTACCCAAAACCATCGAGCCGGATGCGCTTACGCTGGAGCAAGCACTTGGCTTGCTTTCGCTGCCGCGCGAAATCGCCAGGCATCCGGAGACAAAGGAGCCGATCCTTGCCGGAATCGGCCGGTTCGGCCCCTATGTTCAACATGGCAAGACCTATGCGAATATCGGCAAGGACGACGATATCCTAACGATTGGAGCAAACCGGGCGATCGATCTCATCGCCGCCAAAGAGAGCGGCTTGTCGGGGCGGCGCTTTGGCGATGCGGCGAGCGCCCCGTCGCGGACGCTCGGCGAGCATCCAAAGGGCGGTGAAGTCGTCGTTAAGGCTGGGCGCTATGGGCCTTATGTGAAATACGGCAAGATCAACGCCTCCTTGCCGCAAGGCGCTGACCCCACCACTTTTTCTCTTGAGGATGCTGTCGCGCTAATTGCCGCGAAGGAGTCTGGAGAAAAGAGCTCCGCGCAAGGACGCATCCTTGGCGAACACCCCTCTGGCGGAGCGATCACCGTGCGCGCCGGACGGTTCGGGCCTTACGTCAATCGCGGCAAGACGAACGCAACCTTGAGAAAAGGCATGCTGGCCGAGACAATCACCCTTGAAGAGGCGGTGCGCCTGATCGATGAGAAAGAAGGAGCGGAAGACCGGCAGCCCAAGAAGAATGCCGCCGCCGCGCCAAGAAAGGCAGCAACAAAAACACATGCGCCACAAAAGCCTTCCGCCGAGGAGCCTCAGATTAAATCGAAAAAGGCGAAGCGCGCTTGAAACGATTCGCCGGCCACAGGAAATCCGGCCGCTTTGCCTCTCGTCCTAAGAAACCGCCGACAGTTCAAAGATACGGCGAAATCTTACCCTCGCGCGCGGAAATCCTTGAATTCATCGCCCGCGAGCGCGAGGCATTGGGTGATACGGGCAAGATCGGCAGAAGAGATATTGCCCGCGCCTTTAACCTCAAAGGCCACGCCAAAAACGCACTCAAGGAATTGCTGAAAAATCGGGAAGAAGAAGGTGGCCTCCCGCGGCAAGGCAAAAGCCTGCATAAATCGGGAATACTGCCCAACGTTGTTCTTGCCACAATCGCCGGGCGCGACCGCGACGGCGAGCTTTTTGCCGAGCCCGTCGAATGGAGCGGGGACGACGAGCCGGTACCTCGTATCGCGGTTAAATCAAAAGCTCTACGCAGGCATGAGGCTCCGGCTCCAGGCCTTGGCGACCGTGCGCTGTTGCGCGTGGAGCCAGTGCGCGGCGCGGAACCCAGCGAGCCCGCATATACAGGGCGCGTGATCAAACTTCTGCCGCACGCCAAATCGCAGCTCCTTGGGATTTTTTGCGCCAACGCTCATGGCGGCGGAAGGGTTGTGCCGGTAGACAAGAAAAACTTCAATCGAGGCGAGTTTCTGGTGGCGCCAAGCGATCAAGGCGCGGCCAGGGATGGCGATCTCGTGGCCATCGAGGCTTTGCGCGCCGGCCGGCTTGGCCTTCAAGCGGCAAAGGTGCGCGAGAGGATTGCAGCGATCGGCAGCGAAAAATCGGTCAGCCTCATTGCGATCCACGCGCATCAGATTCCGCATATCTTTGGCCGAATTGCTCTTGCCGAGGCAGAGGAGGCGCTGCCCGCGTCAATGAGCGGGCGGGAAGATTGGCGCGGTGTCCCCTTTGTCACCATCGATCCGGAGGATGCCAAAGACCACGACGACGCCATT
>JBPYDY010000403.1:0-9803 GCA_051986155.1 Methylocella sp. | reverse complement strand
CGGGTCCAAATGGGAGGATATGACCAGGCCGTAGGAGCTTTCCTTGGCGGGAAGCGCAACGTCTAAAAAAGTGGCTGCACCGCTTTTGTCCGGGCAAGCTTCGGACGAAGTAAAGGTCAGGCGGCTGATGCTTGCCGATTTCCGCTCTTATGCAAGGCTCGATCTTTCGATCGATGCGCGCCTTGTCGTGCTGACCGGAGCAAATGGCGCGGGCAAAACGAATTTGCTCGAAGCTTTGTCGCTGTTTTCGCCTGGGCGCGGGCTGCGCCGCGCCGAACTCTCCGAATTCCCGCGCATCGGCGGCGGCGGCGGCTTTGCCGTGTCGGCCGAGATCGAAACCCCGAAAGGCGCCGTACAGCTCGGCACTGGAGTCGAGCCGCAACGGGATCTCCCGCCGCAACGCAAATACCGGATCAACCGCGAGCCCGCGGCGTCGGTCCGCGCCATTTGCGATCATCTGCGCGTCGTCTGGCTCACTCCGGCAATGGATGGACTCTTTTCCGGGCCCGCGGGAGACCGGCGGCGGTTTTTGGACCGGCTGGTGCTTGCCATCGACACCAGCCATGGTGCGCGCGTCAATGCCTTTGAGCGGGCGTTACGCAGCCGCAACCGGCTGCTTGAGGACGGGGCCGACGCCGACCGGCGCTGGCTCGATGCCATCGAAAAGGAAGCAGCCGAGCTCGCCGTTGCGATTGCCGCCGCAAGGGCCGAGACGGTGTTAAAGCTCTCCGCTCTGATCGCGCGGACGCGAGACAAAACTTCGGCGTTTCCCTGGGCGAACCTCGCCTTAGAGGGCGACGTCGAGGGCCTAATAGGGTCATGCCCCGCGGTCGAAGCCGAAGAAATTTATGGTGGCATGCTGCGGGAAAACAGGTGTCGCGACGCCCAGGCGGGACGGGCGCTGGTTGGGCCTCAGGCGGCCGATCTTTGCGTGCGCCACGGGCCAAAGCAGATTTTGGCGGCGCAGGCCTCCACCGGCGAGCAAAAGGCGCTCCTTACCGGATTGGTTCTTGCCCATGCCGGACTTGTTGCCGCAGCGAGCGGACTGGCGCCGATCGTTCTCCTCGACGAAATCGCGGCCCATTTCGATCCTTTTCGGCGCGATGCCCTGTTTGAAGTGCTCAAAAATTTGCGCGGCCAGATCTGGCTCTCGGGCGCGGACCCGGCGATATTTGGGGCCATTCGAGACGATGCGCTGATCTTGACGGTCACGCCAGGGGCGATCAGGCCCGATTGTTTTGGCTAGGCTTCCAAAAGTCCGGGGCTCGCGCCCGCAATGCGTGTATAGATCGAATGCCAAGTTGCAGCGCGGGCTTGGGCAAAAGAGAACGCAAAAGCAAATTGGGATTTTGTCGTGAGCGAAAATCAAGACGCCGATGGGACCAGCCCTAAGCCGAAACGCGGCCTGTTCGGGCGGCTGTTTGGCCCTCTACGGATTCGGCTGGCGCTTCTCCTTTTTGGAACGGCTCGCGAGCTGGAACAGGATATTGTGCTACCGGACGAAGCCCTCACCTCGTGGGCGAAAGTGAGCGGGAATACAAATTGGGATTTTGTGGTGGGTGAAAATAAAGACGCCGACGTCAACCGCCCCGAACCGAAACGCGGTCTGTTCAGACGGTTGTTTGGCCGCGGACAAACGCCAGCCGAAGCCGCGGAGGCCGAGCCGGATGTTTTGGGGACCACCGCCGAGCCGGAACAGAGCCCTACGCGACCGGACGAAGGCCTGACCGTTGAGCCGGAGCTTGCCGATGACGAAGGGTCCTCCGCCGCCCCGGATGCGCCAAAGCAGCAGCAAAACTGGTGGGCGCGGCTGCGCGCGGGTCTATTGCGCTCGTCGAATTCGATCGGCGAGGGCCTTGCCGCGATCTTCACCAAACGCAAGCTCGACGCCCAGATGCTTGAGGAATTGGAGGATGTGCTGATCCGAGCCGATCTCGGCGTCGCAACCGCGGAGCGGATCGCGCGAGCAATCAGCGAAGGCCGCTATGACAAAACTGTCGGCGTCGACGAGGTCAAGGAGGTTCTTGCGGCGGAAGTCGAACGCGTGCTTGCGCCCTATGCCTTGCCGCTCGAAATTGATCTGGACCAAAGGCCTTTTGTGATTTTCGTCTTGGGGGTGAACGGGTCGGGCAAGACAACCACAATCGGCAAGCTCGCGGCGCAACTCAAGAGCAAGGGTCACAAAGTGCTGCTTGTTGCCGGAGATACGTTTCGCGCCGCCGCGATCGAGCAATTGCAGATCTGGGGGGAGCGCCTCGGCTGCGCGGTCATCGCGCGCGAGCAGGGCTCGGACGCCTCGGCGCTTGCCTTCGATGGGATCAAAGAGGCGCGGGAGAGGGGGTCGGATGTGGTGCTGATGGACACCGCAGGGCGCCTGCAGAACCGGACAGAGCTCATGGCCGAGCTCGACAAAATCATCCGCGTCATGAAAAAGGTCGACGAAACCGCGCCGCATGCCGTGTTGCTTGTCCTCGACGCAACCGTCGGCCAAAACGCGTTAAGCCAAGTCGAGATTTTTGAGCGCGTCGCTGGCGTGACGGGTCTCGTCATGACAAAGCTCGACGGCACCGCGCGCGGCGGAATTTTGGTTGCGATCGCCGAGCAATTCGAGCTGCCGATTCACTTCATCGGGGTTGGCGAGGGTGTGCACGACCTTGAGTCATTTGAGGCGCGCGATTTCGCCCGCGCGATTGCTGGGCTGGGAGATTGATAGGAAATTGCCTTTTAGTCGCAATACGGTTTGACTGACTGGTAGGAGGCACGCTTCGAATGAGTGAAGAGCTACGGCGTTTTGCCGATGTTAAGGCGTCGCACGCAAAGCCAAATCCATGGCTCAAATTCACCCTCGAATTGGGGCCGCTGATCCTGTTTTTTATCGCCAACGCGCGGCCGAAATTATTTGCGCCGGTGGTTACGCCTTTCTTGCCCGCGCAGATCTTGAACGGACCGAATGGCGGGCTCTTTACCGCGACGCTCGTCTTGATGACGGCGGTTGCGGCGGCGCTTTGCGTGTCCTTCGCGGCGACGCGGAAGCTGCCCGCCGTGCCGCTCGCAACCGCCCTGCTGGTCTTGGTTTTCGGCGGACTTACGCTCTATTTGCAGGACACGGCCTTCATCAAGATGAAGCCGACCGTGCTTTATGCCGCCTTTGCCGTTGTGCTCATCGGCGGCCTTTTGCTGAACAGATCCCTGCTGCCGGTCATTTTCGACAATGCCGTGGCTCTCACCGAGCGCGGCTGGCGGCTTCTCACCTTTCGTTGGGCGGGATTCTTTTTTGCGCTCGCGGTCCTGAATGAAATTATTTGGCGCACGCAATCAAACGATACCTGGGTTGCATTCAAGTTTCCCGGGATTTTCATTCTGATTTTGCTGTTTTCGTTTGCCCAGCTGCCGCTCGTCAGGCGCCACGCCTTGCCGGAGGACGAGTAAGCGCCGAACCTTACTGAGCGCGGCGGTAAATGCTCCAGAGAATGCGTGCTATTGCCGGGCAGGTCCTGACGGCACGGGGGCAGCAAAGGCGTGACCCAGGAGCTTGCCCTTTCCGGCCTCGGGCCTGTACTGCTGAAGGCGCGTCGTGCGCAGCCCGGCGAGCCCATGGCGGTCGATGGACAATTGCCAGGATAAAAACTCGTCGACAGTGAGGGTATAGCGCCGGCACGCTTCGTCGAGCGACAAGAGGCCGCCGCGCACCGCGGCCACGACCTCTGCCTTGCGCCGGATCACCCAGCGCTTGGTGGTGGAGGGCGGCAAATCGGCCACAGTCAGAGGACTTCCGTCCGGCCCGATGACATATTTGGCGCGGAGACGATTTGGTTCGGCCATGTTCAAGACTCACCCACCAGACTGACCCTTTGACTGGCAAACTACGCTGGGTTGTTTTAAGATTTGCCTAAACGGAATTCGTTGTTTTGCTAAGGGAATTCATGGCAAATGGCATTGAATATTTGTACCAGGGCGGTCAGGCCAGGATCTTGTCTCTAATTGAGACGATTGATTTGCGTTACGTTAAGGAAGTACCCTTTGGGCCGCGGCGGTTCGGTCTGGCTCTGGTGATTTGCATTCCGGATCGGCGCGGTATTTAATGCAGAGCCTGGAAAGAAGGCAGGGCCGCGGGGAGCAAAAAGCGCGCTTTGCCGCATCAGGATCTGAGAATATCTAACTGGCGCCTCGACCCGGGCATCGCGCATCTGCCCTCATACGAGAATTGTCTCGCCTGTTGCGATTTCACAGCCGCGGTCGATCGCCGGCTTATCCTCCGGCCGGTCAAATCAAGCAATGAACGGCAGCCATGGACGAAAATCTCTTGCATGAAATGCCTGGCGGCGTTGCTTCTAGGGCCCTTGTTCCAAATAGGTCTCCCGAGGCAACGCGGGTCGTCGTTGCAATGTCGGGCGGCGTTGACTCGTCGGTCGTGGCTGCCCTGCTCAAGGAGCAGGGCTATGATGTCATCGGCGTCACGATGCAGCTTTACGATCATGGCGCGGCAGTCCACCGCAAGGGCTCTTGCTGCGCCGGGCAAGACATCCATGATGCGCGCCTGACAGCAGCCCGCCTCGGAATCCCGCATTATGTTTTGGACTATGAGGAGCGCTTCCGGCACAAGGTCATCTCGCCGTTTGCAGAGAGCTACGCGGCGGGCGAAACGCCGGTGCCATGCATTGCTTGCAACAGCGAGATCAAATTTGCCGACCTGTTGGAAACAGCGCAAGACCTGGGCGCGGATATTTTGGCCACCGGCCATTATGTCTCCTCGAGGCTCGACGGCTCCGGCAATCGCGCGCTTTACAGGGCGCACGATCTTGCCCGCGATCAAAGCTATTTTCTGTTCGCGACGACCAAAGCGCAGCTTAACATGCTGCGATTTCCGCTCGGCGACATGGAGAAGGCGCAGGTCCGCGCGCTTGCGCGGCGGTTTAGCCTGCCGGTTGCCGAAAAGGCGGACAGCCAGGATATTTGCTTCGTTCCAACCGGCAGATACAGCGATGTCATCGAGCGCCTGAGGCCCGGAGCGGCACTTCCTGGAGATGTCGTGCACATCGATGGCCGCCTGCTTGGGCGTCATCCGGGCGTCATCCATTATACCGTCGGGCAAAGGAGAGGGCTCGGGCTTGGAGGATCGGTCACCGGGGAGCCGCTTTATGTGGTGAAGCTTGATGCCGCGCGGGCCAGGGTTATTGTCGGGCCACGCGAGGCGCTGGAATCGCGCCGGGTCCATTTGCGCGCGGTTAATTGGATTGGGCAGGGCGCACTCGAGGATCAGCCGCAAGGCGCGGAGATTTGGGTGCAGATCCGCTCTTCGAGACGTCCGGTCCGCGGATATTTGTTTGCCGCCGCCGATGGCACCACGGTCGAATTTGCGTTAGCGGAGGATTCGGTTTCTCCTGGCCAGGCTTGTGTCTTTTATTCGCCTGAGGAGCCGCGCGCGCGGGTTTTGGGCGGCGGTTTTATTGTCTCTGCCGAGCCGGCCTGCCCCGGGCACCCAGAACAGGATCGGACGATGATCGAACCTTTACCCGCTTGAGAAAGCAACGGCCCAGGACGGGGCGAATCAAACCTCGCCGCGAAAAGCGCAATTGACCTTTGCGCAGCTCCATGAAATGAGGGCTGCCAGGTCAAAAGGGGGGATGTCCGATCGTGCAACCGGAAACGTTTGAAACGTCTGCCTTGGCTCCTGCTGCCGGGAAGTTAAGCCGCGAGCCGGTTCTCGACAACAAACACGTCAAGGCATCTTACGCGCGTTGGGCGCCAATATATGATTTTGCCTTTACTCTCGTCCTGAGGCCGGGGCGGAAGGCGGCGGCTGGTGCGGTTGGCCGGATTGGCGGAAAGGTCCTCGATGTCGGAGTTGGCACCGGCCTCGAATTGCCAATGTTCGACAAAAAGACACAAGTCACGGCGATGGATCTTTCCGAACCGATGCTACGCCGGGCAAAAGAACGCGTGCGTGCAAAAAGTTTGGGAAATGTTGAAGGCCTGGTGGTGATGGACGCCTTGCGGCTTGCGTTCCCGGATGGGCATTTCGATGCGGTAGTTGCGCCTTATGTGCTGACCGTGGTCCCAGAGCCGCGCGCCAGTCTCGATGAAATGGTCCGTGTCGTGAGGCCAGGAGGCGAGATCGTGCTTGTCAACCACTTCGGCGCGGGGAAAGGGCCGATAGGTTGGATTGAGTCTTTTCTCGCAAGTCGCAGCGCCAGACTCGGCTGGCGGCCGGAATTTCCTTGGTCGATCCTTGGCGATTGGCTTGCAGCGAACACCAACGTTCGCTTGGTCGAACGCCGCAAATTGCCGCCGCTGGGACTTTTCACCCTCACCCGGATTCAAAAGCTCGATGCAATATCTCGCGCGAAGGCACCCGGGAGCCGGCAGAGCACGGAGCTTCGCGGCATATAAAATCCGGTAATATTTCCGGTCAGACGCGAGCCGGACCCCTTGCCTTGCCGATTAATTGAACATAGATTTCGGGGTATCGTGTTTTTGCCGATGGCTTCGCCCCGCTGTTTTGCGTCTGCTGGCAATCCTTTCCCAAAACATCGATACCAAATGGGCGTCCCAATTCGATGGGCGCGCCCTATATTTCTGCGACTCTAAGGAACGCCCAGATGACGACGGGAACTGTAAAGTGGTTTAATCCAGACAAAGGTTATGGCTTCATCCGGCCCGATGACGGCGGCAAGGACGTGTTTGTGCACATCAGCGCCGTCGAACAATCGGGATTGCGCATTCTGCACGAAGGCCAGAAAGTTGCCTTCGAAATCGTCGCCGATAAGAGAACCGGAAAGTCTGCGGCAGAAAATCTACGCGCAGCCTGAGCTGACCGAAGTCCCCGCAATTGCCCCGGCAGAAATGCTGGGGCTTTGTCGTTTCGATACGGCTTGCGGATTCGGTCGCGGAGGCGAGCGAATCCTGCTTCGGGCCATTGCGGCGACACCCTCAGGCCAAAGCGGTACTGTTCTGGCGAACTTGATCACAAAACCGTGAACGGATTGGCTCTGGCCCGGAAAGCAGATAGATTGCCCTCCGGCCGCACAAGAACGGCGAAAGCGTGGCAGCGTAAACGCTTATAAGACTTATAAGACGATGACGAACGCCCTGCGGGTTGCTCGGGTCCGCCGCATCTCCTGGGTCCGTAGGGTTGGCCGGCGCGCAAATGGTTTAGGAGTGGCCTCCTCGAAGCGCCGTTTGCCGCCGGCCACCTTCCGCGTTGTGCCATATGCTGCGCTCATTGCAGGTCATGCAGGTCAGGGATGAGCCGGTTTCGCGTTGCCAACGCCCGCATGCTTGGCAACAGGTCGCTCTGCCAACCGCCTCCAAGCGCTTCAATCAGGGACACCGCGGCGAGAAAGCGGTTCTGCCGCACAGCTAAGGCTGTCTCTTGGTTGCTAAGCAACATTGCTTGAGCAACGACAACAGCGGTGAAGGCAACCGTTCCGGCGCGATATTGGTTGAGAAGAACGTCGACCTCTTCTCGCGCCGCCTTGACGGATGCATCGGCGACCTTCTGTTCGCGCGCATATATGCGAATGGCGGCGAGCTGATCTTCGACCTGCTGAAAGCCCGTCAACACCGTCTGCCGGTAAGTTGCAACGCTCTGCTTGTAAGTCGCCACAGCGGCCTCCACCTGCGCATCGCGCAGGCCCGCGTCGAAGGCGGTTTGGGCGACGGAACCGCTGATCGTCCAGAGTTCATTTGCGAGGGACAGGGCGAGCGCGCCGGTACCGGCGAATCCGAACATGCCACTAAGGCTGAGATCGGGATAATAAAGGGCGACGGCGGCGCCAATGAGCGCGTTCTCCTGCTGCACGGCTCGCTCGCTGGCCGCGATGTCGGGACGCCGCTCCAGCAGCGCCGAAGGGACGCTGACCGGAATATCCGGGAGCCGGTAACCAAGAGGTATCGGCGGGATCGTCAACTCGGCCGGAGTCTTGCCTATCAACACTGCGATCGAATGTTCGAACTGCGCGCGCTGGACCCCGACACCGATATACAAGGCCTGCGTGTTGAGGAGTTGCGCCAGCGCCGTATCGACGTCAGACTTCGCAACCGTGCCGGCATTATATTGATTCTGAGTAATCTCCAGCGTCCGCCTGTAGGCCACGACCGTGTCATGGTATAATGCTTGCAGGGCATCCGCCCCGCGCAAATTGTAATAGGCGGTGGCGAGCAAGGCTTGGGCGGAGAGCTTCGCGTTGGCGAGATCGGCGGCGGAGACCTGCGCACTCGCCACGTCGCTCTCGATCGTGCGGCGGATCTTTCCCCATAAGTCGACGTCCCAGGTGGCATTGGCCGAAAGGGTGGCGATCGTGGTCGTGAACCCTCCACCGGCGGAGGTGCTTACGCCTGCCAGCGACCCCGCTCCGCGTGACCCGAACGCCGCTCGTCCGAAATGCTCACCGATGACGTTGTAATTGCCGGTGACGGCCGGAAACAGGCCGGCCTGCGCCTCCTTGATGACCGCGAGCGTCTGCCTATAGGCCGCTTCGGACGCGGCAACAGTTTGGTTGGTGAGCTCGACCTGGCTCGCGAGTTCGTCGAGTCTTGGATCTTTGAATACGGACCACCAAGCTCCACGATCGACACCATCGCTTGGAGTAGCCTTTTTCCAGCCTTTCAGTTCCTTGTATGCCGGCGGCGCCGGAGCGGCCGGGGGGACATAATCCGGTCCGACGGTGCAAGCCGCCGGAATGAAGGCGATGACGAAACCTGGAAGGCCAGCCCAAGCTTTCCATCGATGCTCGCGCTGCTTTGGCCCCATGGAACGCGGTTACTCCAGGCACGCGCCGACAATCGTGGCAGGGCGCGGCGCGGCGCGGCCGGGTCCCAGGCACTCAAGCTCAACGAGCAAGCAATTGTGGAGGCCGAAGCCAAAAGCCCATTTGCGGCGATAAAACGGCGGCGATACGTGTTTTGCGCATGCCGAAGCTGCCGTCGACGAGCGCATTGTTCCAGACACCCGGGTAAGCACCGCTGGCCGTTGCCGTCACGCATGCCGAACCCACGCAGCCGGGCGGCAGCAAGGTCACCCCAGCCACGACGGTGTTGGGGTTGTTATCGTAGACAGCCCGGCTGACAAGCAGATTGCCGGGCTGAAAAACGGCGTTATCGTCGTCGGCAATGGCCGCGTGAGTGTGCGTGAGGCCGGACAGCAAGAGCGTGATTGCGAAGCCCGATTGGGATATCAGCGGGCGAGCGAATTTGGGCGTTTCCCTATTTTTCATCATCAATCTCCGGTATGCGCCCCCCCGTTGTTTGTGGGAAGCGAGCGCCGGCGCCCATACCGGTGTATTGTTACAGGTTTACGAATAGATGCAGATGGCCTTGGGATTTCATCCGGGCGTTGATCAAGGCTTAAGAAAGCAGCAGTCAACCACGGTCGCCGCAAGGCTGCTGATCTATCGCCTATGTCGCGCCTTGCCGGCGGACCGGGTGGCACAGGCCTCAAGGCACATCTGCTTTGGCAAGCTAACCGCGTCGGCAACCGAGAATTGGGCCAAGTTAGTTAAGGTCTCGAGCGCCAAGCCAGATTGACCCGTGACTTTGACTTTAGGTCATGGGCAGGGATTCTAGCGTGCGACGCTAAGGCCTGTGCAACCGCCGCCGCCGTCACTCCGCGGCGGCGGTTTCTCCGGTGCTGAGCGCCGCCGCGCCTGTCTCAAATTGCAGTTTTGCGAGGCGCGCGTAGAGGCCGTCCTGGGCGACGAGGCTTTGGTGCGTGCCTTCCTCGATCAGCCTTCCTTTGTCGAGAACGAGAATCCGGTCCGCCCGCAGGACCGTTGCGAGCCTATGCGCGATAACAAGCGTCGTGC
>JBPYDY010000402.1:0-3061 GCA_051986155.1 Methylocella sp. | reverse complement strand
GGAGTTCCTCCGGAGACTCGTCAGGATGCAAGCTATTCATTAGCCCGTCGGTCCAGTCGCAAAGCTCGCCGGCGTGTCCGGGTGCGCGCGAGAAAAGCCGATCGAACTGCGCTGCCGCGAAAAGGAGCGGATCTTGGCGGCGCTGCTCCGCATCAAGCATTTCATAGAGCAGGCCTTCGCGCATACCCGTTGCCGAAAATACAACTTTGCTGGGCCGCGCCCGCTTTATGATTTCGTCAAGCACGACTGCGCCGTAGGCGAGAAAGGGCCGCCGCGCGGCGTTAATGGCGCCAATCGACATTAAACTATCCGTATTCGCCCGCTCAACGAGGCCTGCGAAATCCGCCGCCTCAAAAGCGGGGATGGCGTAGCCATGAGTGACGGCAAGTGGATAATTGCGTTGGCTCATATGCAGCTTCGCAAGTGCGCGCCATGTTCCACCAACGGCATACACAGTGCGTCCGGCAAGACGCTCTGCGACGCCAGAACCCGCCAGAGTTTCGCGCACAATCTTGACTGCCGCGCGCGGCGAGCGGCCCGAAGCGTCCATGAGCCTCAGCCCCCCTAGCGGCAGGCTCAATCCTTTGGCCGCAAAGGCGCCCTTCACTTCCGTCAATTCGAGCGAGCCGCCGCCGAGATCGCCAACCATGCCATCCGGATTAATAAATCCGGAGATCACCCCAAGCGCGGAGAGTTCCGCCTCCCGGTCGCCCGATAAGAGCATGACCGGAGCGCCTATCGCTTTCGCTGCTGCGGCCAAGAAATCGGCGCCATTTGACGCGTCCCGGGCGGCGGCGGTCGCCAGCACGTGCAATTTGGACACGCCCAAGACGCCGGTTAAAACTCGAAACCGGCGCAATGCCGCAAGCGCCTTTTCGACGCCTGCCGCAGGCAGCCTGCCGGTTGTCGCGACGCCGGATCCCAACGCGCAAAGCGATCGCTCGTTGAAAACCGG
Source organism: Methylocella sp. (assembly GCA_051986155.1). Classification (GTDB taxonomy): domain Bacteria; phylum Pseudomonadota; class Alphaproteobacteria; order Rhizobiales; family Beijerinckiaceae; genus Methylocapsa. The sequence continues at coordinate 2,106 of JBPYDY010000402.1, read as the reverse complement.
ACGCGGCGAGCGGATTAAGGATTCATAGACAACAAGACGAACAGAGTTTGAGCCGACGTCGACGATTGCAACGGGCCCGCTGTCTTGCGGAGGAATACCCATGGCGCGATGGTTCTGCCGGGAGGCGTCTAACGCCCGCCCAGCCGCTTGAGGAGAGTCTTTGGACTCGAAGTTTTGAGGGATTTTCCGCGGCCGGACAGACTGGGGTTCGTCATGAAGTAGCAATGCGCGTTGAACGGTTCTTCCCGTTCAGGCGGCGTGATGCGCGCGCTCGACCCGTCCGGCAAGACCTGGTAGCTCTGCTGATTGTCGATCAGATTGGCAACCATGATTTGACCGAGGACCTGTTCGTGGACGGTTGGATTGAGAACCGGCAGCAGGACCTCTACCCTGCGGTCGAGATTGCGCTGCATGAGATCGGCGGAAGAAATATAGACATGCGCCTTCGGGTGCGGCAGATCATGGCCACCTCCGAAGCAATAGACCCTCGCGTGCTCGAGAAAGCGGCCGACAATTGACTTAACCCTTATGTTTTCGGAAAGTCCCTCGACTCCTGGCCTCAAGCAGCAAATGCCGCGCACGATGAGATCTATACTAACTCCGGCATTACTTGCTTCATATAAGGCGTCGATAATTTCAGGGTCAACCAGTGCATTGCACTTGGCCCAAATCGCACTTGGCTTGCCCGATTTGGCGAATGCGGTCTCTTCCGCAATATGCTCAAGGAGCCTCTGCTTAAGCGAGATAGGCGAGACTGCCATGCGCTCGAGCCCGGCCGGCTCGGCATAGCCGGTAATAAAGTTGAATATGCGCGCGACATCTCGGCCGATGACCGGGTCGGCCGTGAAAAACGAAATGTCGGTATAAATCTTTGCCGTGACCGGGTGGTAGTTTCCCGTACCCACATGACAATAGGTCACGAGCGATCCTGCCTCGCGGCGCACGACCATGGATAGTTTGGCGTGCGTCTTGAGTTCAATGAATCCGAACACCACCTGCGCGCCGGCTCTCTCGAGATCTCGCGCCCAACGAATGTTGGCGGCCTCGTCGAAGCGTGCCTTGAGCTCGACGAGGGCGGTCACCGACTTTCCAGCTTCCGCGGCATCAATGAGAGCGCGCACGATCGGACTGTCGGAAGAGGTGCGATATAGTGTTTGCTTAATGGCGATGACATTGGGATCGGCCGCTGCCTGATTCAAGAACTGAACGACGACGTCAAAGGATTCGTAAGGGTGATGGACGACGAGGTCCTTTTGTTTGATCGCCAGAAAGCAGTCGCCCCCATTTTCTCTGAGACGCTCTGGGAAACGGGGATTGTAGGGCTTGAATTTGAGATCCGCCCGATTGACATTGACGAGTTCGGCGAGCTCGTTCAATGCAAGCATACCGTCGAGCACGTATATTTCATCGGCGCCAACATCGAGTTCTTCGGCGACGAAGCTCCGCAGCGCGTCAGGCATGAGACTGCCAACCTCAAGCCGTACCACCGAACCCCGGCGGCGGCGTTTCAGCGCGCTTTCGAAGAACAACACGAGATCTTCGGCTTCTTCCTCGACTTCGAGATCGCTATCGCGGATGATACGGAAAAGCCCGTGGCCGCGCACCTGATAACCCGGAAAAAGGCTTTGCATGAACATGCCAATAGCAGTTTCGAGGGCAACAAAGCGCAAACCGTCTCCTTGGGGGCCATCAGGAAGTCTGATGAAACGCTCAATCTTGGCAGGCAGGCGAATTAGCGCCGTCCGATTCGTTTGGTCGTTTGGCGCAAATAACTCGAGAGCAATCGAAAAGCCGAGATTGGGGATGAATGGGAATGGATGCGCCGGATCAACGGCAAGCGGCGTCAAAACCGGAAAGACATGAGTAAAGAAATGCTGGCGTACCCATTCGGCTTGGCTGCCGGTAAGATCGGCTGGATCGAGAATTTTGATTCCCGCTTCCCATAATTCCTTTCGTAATTCGCGCCAGCGGCGTTGCTGCTCGGCGGCCAAGAGGCTTGCGCGTTCGCGGATTTTTCCCAGTTGCTCGAACGTTGAAAGTCCGTCCTCAGACGGAGCCGTGATGCCGGCGCGTAACTGCCCGCGAAGCCCGGCAACCCGTACCATG
>JBPYDY010000401.1:0-2217 GCA_051986155.1 Methylocella sp. | reverse complement strand
TGGCGCCGACGATCTCGCGTAAATCCACCGCCATCGGCTGCCGCCGCGCAATGGTCAGTACCGCCTTTTGCTCGATCTCGTGCTGCATCGCGTCAATCGTCGGATCGGTGGCGATGACGTGTTCGGCAAGCTCGGTATCGTGATCGAGCAGCGCGCGGATAGCATCAGCAATCTGCCTTTCGGCGAGACCGCCCATTGCGGCGACCTTGCCCGCTATCCCCTGCAAATCGCTGTCGAAGGCCTGAACAGTGTGGTGATCGCCCCTGGCGGTGTAATCGGTCATGATGGTCTACCTCGGTAGCTTTGCCTCATGATCCCCCGAATCGACCGGTAATATAACCGTGGTGGCAGCGAAGCGGGGAGAGTTGATGCCTGAAATTGTGATCCGTTGCCCGACGTTCGGGAGGGTGGTTCCAGGTCGATCCTAGCAATGGTCGGGATCGTTCGCGTCTGGAGTGAAAATACGCGCATTCGAACCCGATTTATTGGACCTTGCCGGTCCCGCCCGCCTCCTACGCCGCGGGGCACGCTGAGCGGCGTCATGGGCACGCTGACGCTCCCGCCATCGCTGCCGTGCCGCCCGTCGTCGCGCCACCACGTCGCCGCGTTGGGTCCGCCGCTCTGACGGATGCATCACGCCGCTTCAGCCGCAGACGATTGCTAAGTGATCCGAGCCTTCTGCCGCTCCCGCCACCGTCACAGCACCGCGACCTCGCTCGCGAGGCGTCAAACCTTTATGTCGAACCCGCACCGCTAACTGGCGCTGCGCTTCCTAGGGCTCATGAATAACCGGTATGGGTGCGCCTGCCGGGCGGGAGTGCAGGATCGGATTATTTCTCCGGTGGGCATAAGCACCGGCTCCTGGTTAATGCCAGTTCATATCAATTTGGGGGCTGGAGAGCGCATTCACACGCTTACGAAGCGCGTGAGTGCGATCAACTAATTCAGGAATGTGCTCGTGTGTCTCTACAAGCATGATGGAAATATTTTGTGCTAGAGGGACGAAAGAAGGGTTTCCAACATCGGCACTTCCGCACCCTCAATGTCAACCTTCATCAAGTCGACTTGCTTCCCGATCTTTTCTAAAAGCGACAAAATTCCAACTTGCGGCACAGTCAATGGGACGACGTTACTTACGGCTCGATACGTAGCAAAAGTGGACGCCGCCATTGAGTGTTTGACCGGGTCTCGAGGATCAAATTGCGGTTCCCGGTAAAATTCAACCCATCCATCTGTCGGTCCGATGGCGGCATTATAGAGAAAAATGTTTTTTTGGCCTGCAACGCTTTTTCGCAGCAATTCGAAGATCGCGGGGTCTGGCTCAACAGCGTGAACCTCCGCCGCGTTACGCAATACGAACTCTGGTACGAATAGTCTATCGTTCGCGCCGAGATCGACGATTATGGGGTTAGGAGGAAGCTTTGCGAAAACAGCTTCAAGATCAACTTTCGTGTGCCGTCTTAAGCGCCCGTAATAGCTACGCAGAAAACGCGATCGAACAGATGAAATTGGGGCTGCCTTTAAGACGCGAAAAATATTGAGTTTCAGATCCCAACGCGCGGAACCGCTGACCCTAGAATACATTGATCTCCTCCCACGTCGCGGCTCGTGCCGGAGCGCCGTCAGGCGTCGGCCGTGGATGGTCGCGCGGCCCGCCCCGCCGCGTTTTTTGCGGCAGCGGCGGCCGCAGTGTGGGCATATCCACAAGCGCAAAAGGCTTGCCCTTCTCTCGGCAGTCCATGCTAAGCCCGGCTCCCAGGGGGACGCACCCCTCAGTTTTGAGGCGTGGGACAATTGTGGGGACTGTCGGGCTGAAATGGGTACATGGAGGGTACACGAGCCACAGCGAGCCTCTGAGCCTCTGCGGATTTACCCAATGACATCGGTGACTTGAGCGCCCACGGCGCTTTAGCGATCGGTCGCACATGCAATAAGCTCCAAAAGCCAGACCGGCGAGGAAGGCGCCCATTATGCGTCTTGCCGAATATGACGGGAAGGTCTTGCTGCGCCGCCACGGCCTTGCGGTACCGCGCAGCCTGCTTCTGCGCGCCGGCGAACAGCCGCCGCAAAGCGCGGCGCAATGGCCGGGTTTCTTTCTCAAGGCGCAGGTTCTCGAAGGCGGCCGCGGCAAAGACGGCCTGGTGCGGCGGCTGGGAAGCCTTGCCGAGTTTCGCTCGATGCGGCGGCTGATCCTTCCCGCGCTCGACGATGCCGACA
>JBPYDY010000400.1:0-7557 GCA_051986155.1 Methylocella sp. | reverse complement strand
GTGACCGCGAGGGAAATGGCGATGCTCGCCAATCACGTCATCCAGACCTATCCGGATTATTACAAATATTTCGGCGAGAAGGACTTCACCTGGAACAAGATCAAACAGCCGAGCCGCAATCCCTTATTGACCATGGATCTCGGCGCGGACGGACTCAAGACGGGCTATATCGACGAAGCGAGCGGCTACAGCATTGTTGCCTCCGCGGTTCAGAATGGCCAGCGGTTGATTTTGGCGCTCTACGGCTGCCGGACGGCTAAGGAACGCGCCGAGGAAGCTCGCAAGATCCTGCTTTGGGGCTTTCGTTCGTTTGATTCGCGAACCGTTTTTGCGGCCGGCGAAATCGTCGGCGGCGCCAAAGTCTATGGCGGGGCGCGCTCGGAAGTGCCGTTAGTTGCCGACGGGGAAGTGAGAATTCTTGCGCCCCGCAACTCGGCCGAAAAATTTACCGGGCGGATCGTCTACTCGGGTCCATTGATCGCGCCGGTGGAGGCGGGCAGGGATGTCGCGCGGCTTAAGATTTTTCGCGGATCAGAGCAGGTGCTCGATTTGCCTTTGAAGACGACGGCGGTGGTGGAGCAAGGATCGCTGCCGCGCCGGGCGATGGACGCCGGGCTTGAATATGCGACCGTGCTCTTCCGGAGATATGTGCTCAAGAAATGACCGCGGCGCAGGCGCTTTTCCACCCGCACGGAGCGCGCGGCCGTCTCATCACCCTTGAAGGCGGCGAAGGCGCTGGCAAATCGACCCAGCTTGCCCATATCGTGCGCTGGCTGCTGGAGGGCGGCATCGAGGCTATCGGCACGCGCGAGCCGGGCGGATCGCCGGGCGCTGAAATCCTGCGTACGTTCTTGCTCTCGGGCCATTTGGCGAGCCTTGGCCCGGCTGCCGAAGCAATTCTTTTTGCCGCCGCCCGAATCGACCATATCGACGCAACGATCGAACCCGCGCTCGCCGCAGGAAAATGCGTTGTCTGTGATAGATTCGCCGACTCGACCAGAGCCTATCAAGGCGCCCGGGAACAGCTCGACCCGCGTTTCCTGCGCGCATTAGAGCGCGTAACTTTGGGTGCCGTGCGGCCCGACCTCACATTGATCTTCGCTCTTCCCCCGGCCGAGGGTTTGGCCCGCGCAGGCCTGCGCCGTGAACCTGACGAGGGCCCCGACCGCTTCGAAGGGGAAGATTTGCGCTTTCACGAGAGCCTCCGCGCCGCATTTCTCGCGATTGCCGCGGCGGAACCCGATCGTTGCGCCGTGATCGACGCGTCGCAGCCCGAAGAAGAAGTCTCGCAAGCGATTTTTGGCGTTATTTCCAAAAGGCTCTTTGCTCCGGCGGCGCCTGAGCAGGCCGCTAGTGGCTAAGCCGGCCGCGCCAATGCCCGAAGAATCAGGGCCGCAATCCGACTGTTATGAGGGCACACCGCATCCGCGCGAGACCTACAGTCTTTTCGGCCATGCCGAGGCGGAACAGCAACTCCTCCAATCCTATTTGCAGGGACGGTTGGCACATGCCTTCATCATCGCCGGACCGCCCGGGACTGGCAAAGCCACGCTCGCCTGGCGCTTTGCCCGCTTCCTCTTGGCAAACCCTGACCCGGTCGTTGTTGCAAGGACGCGAAGAAAAGACCTGTTCGTGCCGCAAGATCACGCGGTTTCGCGTCAACTCGCGGCGCTCTCGCATCCCGATCTCATTTTGTTGAGACGCGACTGGAACCTGGAAACTAAACGCCATGCGACGCAAATCCAGGTCGACGACGTGCGCCGCGCAATTCAAATGTTTCAGCACGCGGCAGGGCGCGGCGGGTTTCGAATATGCGTCCTCGATTGCGCCGACGATCTCAATTCCTCGAGCGCGAACGCGCTCTTGAAGCTCGTCGAAGAACCGCCGTCCCGCGCGTTGTTCCTTATCGTCGCGCACCAGCCTGGCCGGTTGCTTGCTACCTTGCGTTCGCGCTGCCAAAGACTGCACCTCAAACCGCTCGGGCAGGCGGATATTGCCAATGCCCTGATCGCGCTGGGGCCGCCGTGGTCTATTGCAAGCGACGCAAGGCGCGAGGCCGCAATCGCGCGCGCTCAGGGCTCGATCCATCGCGCCCTGCGGCTGCTCGACGAAGCCGGACTGTCGCTCGACATGACGATCGGACGTTTGCTGGAGGATCTGCCCCGAATTGATTGGGGCAAGGCGCATGCGCTAGCCGACAGGATCGGGGGGCGCAACAACAGCAAGGATTTCGAGAGCGCCCTTGCGGCGGTCGAAGATTGGCTTGATGCCCGCGTGCGGCTTGGCGCGCAGAAACAGCGAAGCAAAGGTGCCCAGCGGCTTGCGCCCTTTGCCGAGGTGTGGGAAAAAATGGCCGAGGCAGCGCGCGAGACGGAAACTTTTAATCTCGACAGGCGGCCCTTTGTCCTCTCGCTTATCGCCGACTTGGCCGCAGCGGTGCGGGCGTCCTCAACCTGACACGCGTCGCCGAAGGGTTATCTTCCGCCAGCTTGCCCTCCGATGGGTTATCTTCCGCCAGCTTGCCCTCCGAAGGGTTATCTTCCGCCAGCTTGCCCCGATAGCTAAAGATTGCAATGAGCCTCCGCCCGCCGTTCTATATCACGACCGCAATACCATACGCCAATGGACCGCCGCACATAGGGCACGCCTATGAGCGGATCGCGGCCGACGCCATTGCGCGCTTTAAGCGGCTCGATGGCTGCGATGTCTTGTTTGTCACCGGCATGGACGAACACGGCCAGAAGATGCAGCGCACCGCCGCTCGCGAAGGACTCACGCCGCAGGAGCTTGCCGACAGGACCGCCGCGCAATTTGCCGCGATGGGAGCCGCGCTCTCATCCGAGACCGGCGACGTCGTGCGGACAACCGAGCCGCGCCATCATCGTGCTGCGCGCGAGCTTTGGAGCCGCATGGCGGCCGCGGGCGATATCTATCTTTCCAAATATCCGGGCTGGTATTCGGTTCGCGACGAAGCCTTTTTCGATGAGTCGGAGTTGACCCTTGGCCCGGGCGGCGCACGCCTTGCTCCGACAGGCGCGCCGGTCGAGTGGGTCGAAGAGGAGAGCTACTATTTTCGGCTGTCGGCCTATCAAGAGCGGCTGCTTAGGCTTTATCGCGATCAGCCGGATTTTATTACGCCGGAACACTATCGCAACGAAATCGCCGCTTTCGTCGAACGAGGCCTGACAGACCTTTCGATCAGCCGGTCGACTTTCGACTGGGGTATTCCCGTGCCCGGCGATGAACGGCACGTGATGTACGTCTGGATCGACGCGCTGGCGAACTACATCACCGCGACCGGTTTCCCGGATTCTCAGGCGGCGCGCGCAAGATATTGGCCGGCCAACGCCCATGTGATCGGCAAAGACATCACGAGGTTTCATGCGATCTATTGGCCGGCCTTTCTCCTGTCGGCGAAATTGGCCCTCCCGCGCCAAATCGTTGTTCACGGCTTCCTATTTAGCCGCGGGGAGAAAATGTCGAAGTCGGTTGGCAACGTGATCGATCCAATGGCGCTTATTCAGAATTATGGTGCCGACCAACTTCGCTATTTTTTATTGCGCGAGGTGCCGTTTGGCCAAGATGGCAGCTATTCGCATGAAGCCATAGTCACAAGGATGAATTCCGACCTTGCCAATAATCTTGGCAACCTCGCGCAGCGCTGCTTAGCAATGGTCGCCAAATATTGCGGCGGGGTGCTTCCGGAACCGGGTGGGCTTAGTGAAAACGACCGCGCAATCGTTGCTGAGGCGGCCGCACTCCCGGCAAAATCCCGCGCCGCTATGAAAGACTACGCCTTGCAGCTGATCTTAACGGAGATCTGGCGCGTCGTCGGCGATGCCAACCGCTACTTTTCCAGCGAAGAGCCATGGGCGATGCGCAAGAGCGACCCTTTGCGGATGCAAACGATTCTCTATGTAACCGCCGAGGTATTGCGGATCATCGCGATCATGACGCAACCCTTTATGCCGGTTGCGGCAGCAAAGCTTCTTGGCCTTCTCGGCGTACCCGAGAATGCCCGCAACTTTGCTCAAGCCGAGCTAAGCCCCGGACTCGTTTCGGGCACGCCATTGCCTGAGCCTTTTGCGTTGTTTCCGCGTTATATCGAGGCGGGGGAGGATCAAAGCTAAAGCGCAGCCCATGCTGATCGATAGCCACTGCCATCTCGATTTCGAGGATTTTGCCGCCGACCGCGACGCCGCGATTGCGCGCGCCCGGGCGGCTGGCCTCAGCCGAATCGTTACCATTTCCACGCGCACGGAATCATTTGCCTCGCTCAGCCAGCTTGCCGATAGCCAAGAGGACGTGTTTTGCACCGTGGGCACGCATCCGCATAACGCCCATGAGGAAGCCGGCGTCTCTTCAGAGCAGCTAACCCATTTGGCGCGTCATCCGAAGTGCGTCGGCATAGGCGAAGCGGGCCTCGACTATCACTACGACAGAACCCCGCGCGACATTGCCGCCAAGGTGTTTCGCGCTCATATAGCAGCGGCGCGAAAGAGCGGGCTGCCACTCGTGATTCACGCCCGAGATGCGGACGAAGACATTGGCGCAATTCTTCGCGATGAAATGGCGAAGGGCGCCTTTACGGGTGTGCTTCACTGTTTCTCGAGCGGCGCGTGGCTCGCCGAAGCGGGGCTGTCTCTCGGCCTCTACGTTTCCTTCTCCGGTATTTTGACGTTCAAGAATGCGCATGAATTGCGCGACATCGCGAGGCGGGTGCCGATGGACCGGCTGCTGGTTGAGACCGATGCGCCTTATCTCGCCCCGGTTCCGTTTCGCGGCCAACGCAACGAGCCCGCCTTGGCCGTGGCGACCGCTCAGAAACTAGCCGAAGTCAAAGGTGTTGCTCTCGAAAGAATCGCCGCCGAAACAACCGCCAATGCGTTGCGTTTGTTTTCGAAAATGCCTGCCCCCGCCGCTGGCGTGGAGGCGGCGTGAGCTTGACCTTCACGATCCTAGGCTGCGGATCTTCAGGCGGAGTTCCGCGGCTTGGACAAGGGTGGGGAGCCTGCGATCCTAAAAACCCCAAAAACCGCCGCCAGCGCTGCTCCCTGTTGGTCGAGCAGACCGGGAGCGAAGGCGCCAAAACACAAGTTCTCGTCGACATGTCGCCGGATCTGCGCGCGCAGTTGCTCAGGCAGGAGGTCAGCCGGCTTGATGCCATTCTCCTTACCCATTCGCACGCCGATCATATCCATGGAATCGACGAGGTGCGGCCCTTGGTGCTCATGGCGCGGAGAAAAATCGACCTTTTCATGGATGCGGCCACGTCGGCCATCGTTCGTAAGAACTTCAGCTATATATTTGAAACTCCTACGGGAAGTTATTATCCGGCACTTTTAACAGAGCATCGACTTGTAAGTGGCAAAAGTATCTCGATAAATGGCCCAGGAGGAGCTTTAAGCGCCACCCCCTTTGAACTCGCCCATGGGGAAATTGGCGCACTCGGGTTTCGATTTGGCCGCGTGGCCTACACCCCGGATGTCAATGCTATTCCTCAGCAAAGCGTTGCTTTCCTCGAGGGGCTCGACGTCTGGATCGTGGACGCTTTGCGCTATGAGCCTCACCCCAGTCATTTTTGCCTGCAGCAAACATTGGGTTGGATCGAAAGAATGCGGCCGGCCCGGGCCGTGCTGACCAATCTTCATACGGATCTTGATTTTGCCTGCCTTCAGCGCGAGCTGCCCGCAAATATCGAACCCGCGTTTGACGGCCAGCGCATTGTCGCCAACGCTGGCTAATGTTTTAATGTAGAGCCTTTGGGTAATGAGTTGATAATACGTCCTTTGTCGGGATGGGAAGCAGGTTCCATAATATAGATTATGCGTACAGCCGCAGTTTGACAAGCTCAGAAAAAGGCGCTGCGATTGGAGTAGCCAAAGACGCCGACAGTTGCTATGCTTCAAAAATCACGGGATTTTCGGCATTCGGCACTTGAAACAGCGACCATCGGCGGGCTTTCGGGCTGGCACCGTTTACGGGCCGGCACGCTCTTGCGTGCGCTTTTTCGGGGCTGGGCCGAGGACCAGTGTTTGGCGGCGGTGCGATGCCCTGCCACGGTCATGGACGATTACGGACGAATTCCGAGGAATACGAGCAGGCAGACAATGAGCAAAGGCAAAGACTTCCGGGGTCCGAAAAAGCGAGGCTTCGATGATGACGGACCCGCCCCCTATGATTCTGCGCGAGCCCGGCAGCCGCGCGCCGGCGGCGCAATGGCAGCCGGTGCTCCGCTAGATTCCGCGCCTGCCGGCCCGGCCGTGGACGCAGTGGTTAAATGGTTCAAAAGCGAAAAAGGCTTTGGCTTTGTCGAATTAAGTGACGGCGCCGGCGACGCATTTTTGCACGTTGGTATCCTGCACGCGGCGGGCTATGAGACCGTTCCTCCGGGTGCGAAGCTGAAGGTTAATGTTGGCGCCGGTCTAAAAGGCGCGCAGGTGACCCGTGTTCTCGAGGTCGACACCACCGGAGCAGCAGAAAGAGTCCCCTCGCCGCGCGGCTTTGGTGACTTGCACCGGCCTCAGCGGCGCGCTCCCGATCCGTCGACGGCCATCTCCGTCACCGGCACCGTCAAATGGTTTGACGACCACAAAGGCTTTGGCTTTGTTCAATCGAACGACGGCGGCAAAGATGTTTTCGTCCATATCTCGATCCTTGGTTCGTCTGGCATTCAAAGCCTAACCGAAGGTCAGCCCGTGACGATGCAGGTCGTCGATACGCCGAAGGGGCGCGAGGCATTGTCGATCACCCTGGGTTGAAAGGAGTTTGGCAGCGACTGATGCAGCCATCCCGCGACATCGCCCGGCTCAACGATATCGTGGCGGCGCTCCGTCAACCTCAAGGCGGTTGCGGCTGGGACAGAGAGCAGACTTTCGAAACCATCGTCCCTTATACAATCGAAGAGGCCTATGAGATCGCCGACGCGGTTGCGCGCAACGACAGGCGTGATCTAAAGGAGGAACTGGGCGATCTCCTTCTCCAGGTGGTATTTCAATCTCGGATTGCCGAGGAGCGCGGCTACTTTGACTTTGGCGGCGTGGTCGAGGCGATCAGCCAAAAGCTGATCCGGCGCCACCCGCACGTTTTCGGCGACATGCGCGATCTCGCTCCGGAGCAGCGAAATGCTCTTTGGAACGCGTTTAAGGCTGCGGAAAGAGCCGCCAAGAGGCTCGGTGCGAAGGAGACCTGCGGCGCCAATAGCGCTCAAGGCGGGGCATCGGAAAGCGGCCTTCTCGACGATATTCCCATTGCCCTGCCCGGCCTGACGCGCGCCGTCAAGCTACAGGCCAAAGCCGCGGCCGTCGGCTTCGACTGGAACGATGTGAGATTGGTGCTCGAAAAAATCGGCGAGGAAAGCGCAGAGCTAAAAGCCGCTCTCGAGCGCGGCAAGGGGGGGGAGATTGAAGACGAAATCGGCGATGTGCTCTTCGCGCTAGCTAATCTTGCCCGCCATGTCCAAGCGGATCCCGAAGCGGCAATCCGCCGGGCGAACGACAAATTTGAGAGGCGCTTCCGGTTCATCGAGAACGAACTCGCGCGCAATGCTAAGACGCC
>JBPYDY010000399.1:0-4206 GCA_051986155.1 Methylocella sp. | reverse complement strand
GCAGGCGCGGATCGGGAAAAGTGATGAGACTACGCAAAGCCATGTTGAGCAGATAGTATGGGCGCCGCCTTCGGTCAATTTCGGTTTTTTCGCCTTGCCGGGGCACAAGCCGGCTCCCGCTTCTGGCATGGTAACGAATGCATTTCGGACGGATGAAGGCAGAAACCGGTGGAGAAATTGACGCATTCCCGCTGCTTGGCTTTGGCTGTCGATAATTATGCAACAATAACAGGTAATTATACGACTGATAAAATTCGAAAAAAGATCACTCCGCCCCTTGATTTTTCTGAGCCGCAGGCGTATATTGTTGCGGTGCGGCAAGTTTGCCGCCGATGCCCTCCTTGGGCGTTTCCTCCCTAGACTTGGGCCGCTTGTGGCAACGCAAGCGGCCTCTTTCTTTCCCTCTCCGCGCCATTAGGGGCGAGGCCGCTACTCTGCGGCGGCCCTTTGCCTGTCGATGCGCCGGGCCACCGCCTCCGCCAGGGCCGCGGCGGCTCTCGTAAGATCCATGGCGACAGTTTCGAACTTCGCGCCTCTGCACAGCCCGCTTTCGTCCATGTAAAGCGCGCGGTTCACCTCGATTTGCAGCGCATGGCAATCATTTGCAGGATCGCCGTAATGCTCCGTGATGTAGCCGCCGGCATAGGGCTTATTGCGCTGCACAACATAACCGCATCGGCGTAATTCCTGTTCGACGGCGCCGACAAACTCCGCATCGCAGCTCGTGCCGAAGCGATCGCCGACGACGACATCGGGCTTTCCCGGCGGATTCAACTCTCCAAAAAGCGGCATGTGGCCAGGCCGCCGGACGGTTGAGGGCATGGAATGGCAGTCGACGAGCACGGCTATTCCGAAAACGCGCCGCGCTCGTTCGATAAGCTTGGCAAGACAGGCATGATAGGGCATGTAGAGCTTGTCAATTCGTTCGATTGCCTCCTCGACCGGCATGCGGCGGGCATAAATCTCCTGCGCCTGCGACGCGACCCGGGCAATGGTCCCAAGCCCGCCCGCGACACGCAGCGACCTGGTGTTGGCAAAAGGCGGCAATGCGCCATCGAACATGCGCGGATCGAGTTCGTAGGGCTCGCGATTGAGATCGAGATAGGCGCGGGGAAAGCGCGCCCTTATGAGGGGCGCCCCGAGCGCCGCCGCGCCGCCGAACAGGAGATCGACAAAAGCGTCTTCCGAATGGCGAAGAACGGCTTCCTCAAGCCGCGCCGCCGCCAGAAACCGGCGCGGATAGACATTGCCCGAGTGCGGCGACGAGAATACCAAGGGAAAGGCGAGGCGCGCAGGTTCCGCAACCTCGAATGGCGGACCGAGCTCGGGCTCGTGCGGCACATAGCCTTCCAATACTTCGTCTTGCACGGATTTTGGCCGCAACCTAGACATCTGCCGCAAGCGTTTGCCTAAGGGCCAGCGGTAAGCTCGCCAGCCGAAACGATCAGTCATCGCTATCCGCATCTACGTAGAACGCCTTGTCCAGTATGAAATAATTAACGGACAAAGCAAAATCTGTCATTTTTCACTCGATTTTTACCCGCCCGGCGTCTTTATGGCAAAAGTGACGAGGCACGCCATGAGTATGAACGAGTCGCCCAACGCAATCAATTCGAAGATTTTGCTGGCGGAAGACGATCCGGACATGCGTCGGTTTCTGACCAAGGCGCTCAAGAACGCGGGCTTTGACGTCGCTTGCTTCGACAATGGCAAAGCTGCCTACCAAAGATTACGCGAAGAACCCTTCGAGCTGCTGCTGACGGATATTGTCATGCCGGAGATGGATGGCATCGAACTCGCGCGCAAGGCGACCGAACTCGATCCTGACATTAAGGTGATGTTTATCACCGGCTTTGCCGCGGTCGCGCTCAACCCGGACAATAACGCGCCGCGGCAGGCCAAGGTGCTCTCAAAACCTTTCCATCTGAAGGAGCTGGTCAACGAGGTGCAGCGCCTTCTTGCCGCCTAAGCGGCGTGCTATGCTGGCCGCGTTACAGTTGAGGTAACTTTTGGTCAAAAGCGCAGCCCCCGCCTGGCGTCTTGTTTCCCGCTGTCTTGCCATTTGGCTCGCCGTCTGCGCCGTGACCGCAGCCAGGGCCGGAAACTTTTCGGCTTGCCTCGAAGGCCTGCGCGGCGCCGCGCTCGGTTCCGGCATCGACAGCGCGACGTTCGACGCAGCAACCCGGGGACTTACCCCCAACCCCGACGTGCTGGCGATGGCGGAGGTTCAACCCGAATTCAAGACCCCCATTTGGGACTACCTTGCGTCCCTTGTCGACGAGGAGCGGGTCAACGACGGCCGCGCGATGATGACACGCTGGAGCCAGGCACTTTCGACCGCCGAGAGCCGTTTTGGCGTCGATAAGGCTGCGATCACCGCGGTCTGGGGCGTCGAATCGGATTATGGCAAGAGCTTCGGCACTCGTCCGATCGTCCAATCGCTCGCAACGCTCGCCTGCTCTTCCAACCGGCGCGCGGGCTACTTCCGGTCCGAGCTTATTTCGGCGCTCAAAATTATTCAGCACGGCGATGTCGATCCCGCGCAATTCAACGGTTCCTGGGCCGGCGCCTTCGGCCACACCCAATTCATGCCCTCGACTTTTCTGCGGACCGCCGTCGATCTCGACGGCGATGGCCGCAAGGATCTCATCAATTCCGTTCCCGACGCGCTCGGTTCGACCGCCGCCTATCTGCGCAAAAGCGGCTGGGTAAGGGGAGCCGAATGGGGCTTTGAGGTCCGGCTACCCGCCCATTATGCCGGTCCCTCCGGGCGAAGCCGCAAGGAGCCGATGGCCGCCTGGGCCGCGCGGGGCTTAACCCGGATCGACGGAAGCCCGCTCGGGCAAGGGCCAAGCGCGGGCCTGCTTTTGCCCGCTGGCCTGAACGGTCCGGCCTTTCTCGTCACCCGCAATTTCGATGCGATTTATTCCTACAATGCCGCGGAATCCTATGCGCTCGCGATCGGGATTTTATCCGACCGGCTGCGCGGGCGGCATGGCATCGTTGCCGCCTGGCCAACCAGCGATCCCGGCCTCTCGCGCGCGGAGGCGAAAGAGGTGCAGATGCTTCTCATGCGGCGCGGCTACGATCTCGACGGCAAGGCGGATGGCGTGATCGGAACCAAGACCCGAAAAGCGATTTCCGATTTTCAGTCAAAATCCGGTCTTCATCCGGACGGGCGCGCCTCGGTCTCCGTGCTTGCCGCTCTTCGCGCCCGCTGAAGGCGCGGAGATTTTTGTCAGAGCGTCCCGTTCAGGCCAGCAACATTAGCCCGGCGATGACGAGCATTACACCGGCGGTCGTGCCGTGGATGCCGAAGGCCACAGCCTGTGTTCCGCCATGTCTTAAGACGATCACCGCATCGGTGAGCGGTATGATCGTCGCTGCCAGCATGAACCAGCCAAGCAGACGGGCCGACCCATTGAGCATCAGAATCACCGTGAACAGCCCGGATGAAAGGTCGCGTACCCCTTTTACCGAAAGGTAGGCGCCCCAGTGTGCGTCAAGACGCACTGAAACACCATATGCTGCGGCGGCCGCATAAGGTGTGAGAAAAAAGCGGACACCAACCAACAGGATCCCGACGGCAATCGCACCGGAAAGCCAATATCCTATAATAGCGGTCATTTGGACCTCCTCGTACCGGACGTCGTCACGCGGCCCTTGCGAGGTCCCCCGGATGAACCGCCCTCGCGCCGATGGCCAGGCGGTTCCAGGCATTGATCATCGCAATGGCGATCGAGAGATCCGCCAACTCCTTTTCCGAGAATTGACGCCGTGCCCCCTCATAGACGTGGTCGGGGGCATGCGTGGCCGCAATTTTCGTCAGCGATTCTGCCCAGGCAAGGGCGGCCCGCTCCCGCGGCGAATACAGATTGGACTCGTGCCAAGCATCGAGCAGATGCAGCCGTGCCTCGGATTCACCGAGGTTCCGCGCTTTTTCGGTATGCATATGCAGGAGGGGTGACCGGACTAACGGAGTATGAAGCTATCTTCCAGCAGATGAAATCAATGACTTATGCGAGTGGTGGTGTAAGCGTGGTGTAAACTGTGGCAACGCTGCTTAAAGCTCACTGGTTGCGAGCAGTCGCGACTGGACGTTTTCAGCGGCGCGCTGATCGGCCTTGGCATCTTTGAACAGGTGGCCGTAAGTGTCGTAGGTCACCTGAATAGTGTGTCCCATCAACACCTGAATCCGTTTCGGAT
>JBPYDY010000398.1:0-16432 GCA_051986155.1 Methylocella sp. | reverse complement strand
CGGCGGCTATGGCGAAGGAGGAACCTATCGCCAAGGAGGCCAGCCTGGGCTTCTTCGAGTCTGATGCCTGGGCCAGCTTTGACGGGCCCTTGTGGGATGAGGTCGATCTTTCAGGCGTAACAGGAATGGCGCCCACGTCTGCCGCGCCCGAGTTCGAGGCAGCACGGGTTGGCGGCAACACGGGGCTGGCGGGGTTCAGGCGATCCCCGTCTGCCGGTTGACGTGCAAGCCTGGCAGCCAGCGGCCGATGTCGCGGCTCGCATTGCCGAGCTTTTAGGATTTGCGCCGGTTTCGGTTGACGAACTCGCCCGCCTGGCAGAAGCCCCGGCGCGGCAGGTACGTACCGTTCTCATCGAACTCGAACTTGCCGGGAAGGTCGAATGGCGCGGCGGCGATCTCGTCTCGTCCCTGATCCGTTGGAATGACAGGCGCTGGCCGTGCCTTGGGCGCTCGTTGATGCTGCCTATTCCTAATTCACACGCTTGGGACGGAGCGTCGCAAATTTCTCGCTCCTGTCTTGCGCGGTTCGTTGCACTGCGGTAGGGATTGATTGGAGGCTCAGTACGTGGCAGTAGTCTCTAGTTTTTCAATCCCCGCTCGCGGGGGTTTGTCTGGGGCGTGCCGTGCCGTATTTGGTTGATCAATATTTGCCGCTGGCGATTTTTATGGCCGTTGCCGCCGTAATATCTGGTGCCTTGCTGGTTATTCCTTTCTTTGCCGCTTACAAGGCGCCGGACGCGGAAAAGCTCTCGGCCTATGAATGCGGGTTCAATGCTTTTGACGACGCGAGAGTGAAATTTGACGTGCGGTTCTATTTGGTGTCTTTGCTTTTTATTGTTTTCGATCTTGAAACCGCATTTTTGTTTCCTTGGGCCGTGGCGTTTCACGACGTTGGGACCTTCGGCTTTTGGTCAATGATGACTTTTCTCGCCGAACTTACGGTTGGCTTAGTCTATTTGTGGAAAAAGGGGGCGCTGGAATGGGATTGAGTGTTCCGCGCCGGGATTGGGCCGACACGCCCAGTGATCCCTATTTTCTTTCGATCAACGACAACCTGGCCGATAAGGGATTTCTCGTGACCACGGCGGACGAGCTCATCAATTGGGCGCGCACCGGCTCGCTCATGTGGATGACCTTCGGGCTCGCCTGCTGCGCGGTCGAAATGATGCAGGCCTCGATGCCACGTTACGATCTTGAGCGTTTCGGCTTTGCGCCGCGCGGCTCGCCCCGCCAGTCAGATGTCATGATTGTTGCCGGCACGCTCACCAACAAAATGGCGCCGGCGTTACGGAAGGTGTATGATCAGATGCCAGAGCCGCGTTATGTGATCTCGATGGGCTCTTGCGCCAATGGGGGTGGCTATTACCATTACTCTTACTCGGTCGTTCGCGGCTGCGACCGGGTTGTGCCAGTCGATATCTATGTGCCAGGTTGCCCGCCTTCTGCGGAAGCGCTGGTTTATGGCGTCTTGCTGCTCCAGAAGAAAATTCGCCGCACCGGCACCATTGAGCGGTAAGGCCAGCCGAATGAATGCCACGGCAAGTGCCGGGCCGGAACGATACGCGGGCGTGAACCGGGTAATGGATGAATCACAATGGCCAACGGCTTGCAGCAATTGGGCGAGGCGATCGCGGCGGCTTTGCCTGGTGCGATCACCGGGATCTCGACGGCCCATGGCGAATTGACCTTGACGGTTGAAGCCGGCCGCCTAATCGAGACCGCAACCTATCTCCGCGACGATCCGTCATATCTTTATGTTTGCTTTATCGATCTTACCGCCGTCGATTATCCAGCGCGCGAAAAGCGCTTCGATGTCGTGACCCATCTGCTTTCGCCGAAGCATAATCGAAGGATTCGCATTAAGGTGGCAGCTGAGGAGGCAGTGCCGGTTCCTTCTTTGACTCGACTTTATCCTGCTGCCAATTGGTATGAGCGCGAGGCCTATGATCTCTTCGGCGTGGTTTTTTCCGGTCATCCCGATCTGCGGCGGATCTTGACCGACTACGGCTTTGACGGGCATCCCATGCGCAAGGATTTCCCGATGACCGGCTATGTCGAAGTTCGTTACGACGATCAACAAAAACGCGTTGTCTACGAGCCGGTTCAGCTCACCCAGGAGTTTCGCTCCTTCGACTTTCTATCGCCATGGGAAGGCAGCATCGACTATGTTTTGCCTGGCGACGAGAAAGCAAGCCAGGACCACTGATCGCGGAATGGCGAACGGCGAGAGCATTGACCAGCATGCGAAAATCATTATTGGGCGTTGCTATGTCTTGCCGGACGTTGGCTGAGCCAATGACTGTTACCGAGGGTTCGACATCGGTTCAAGACGTGAATGCCGCGAGACCAACACGAAGCAGCCAACGCACGGCTGCGTGCTAAGAAAGCCGAAGGCAAGGGGGTTGCACTTTTGACCAACGAAGCAACGACCGAGCAAAAGGTCCGCAATTTTTCAATCAATTGGGGCCCGCAGCATCCGGCAGCGCATGGGGTTTTGCGACTCGTTCTCGAGCTCGATGGCGAGATCGTCGAACGCGTCGACCCCCATATCGGCTTCCTCCATCGCGGCACCGAAAAGCTGATGGAGGCCCGCACTTATCTGCAAAACATCCCTTACTTTGACCGGCTCGACTATGTCGCGCCGATGAATCAGGAACATGCCTTTTGCCTCGCGATCGAGAAACTGCTCGGCCTCGAAGTGCCGCGGCGCGGGCAGCTCTTGCGGGTTTTGTATTGCGAGATTGGCCGGATCCTTTCCCATCTCCTTTGCCTGACCACGCAGGCGCTCGATGTTGGAGCGCTGACGCCGCCGCTGTGGGGCTTCGAGGAGCGCGAAAAGCTCATGGTGTTCTACGAGCGCGCCTCCGGCGCTCGCCTGCATGCCAATTGGTTCCGCCCCGGAGGCGTGCATACCGACGTACCGCAACAGCTCGTCGACGACATTGCAGCCTGGTGCGATCCTTTCCTAAAGGTCTGCGACGATCTGCAGATCCTTTTCATCGACAATCGCATT
Source organism: Methylocella sp. (assembly GCA_051986155.1). Taxonomy (GTDB): domain Bacteria; phylum Pseudomonadota; class Alphaproteobacteria; order Rhizobiales; family Beijerinckiaceae; genus Methylocapsa. Next base: position 13,419 of record JBPYDY010000398.1, on the reverse strand, counting down.
TTCAAGCAGCGCAACGTCGATATCGGTATCGTCAGCTTGGATGATTGCTGGCGCTGGGGGTTCTCAGGCGTCATGGTACGCGGCTCAGGGGCGCCTTGGGACCTGCGGAAGTCCCAGCCCTATGAATGCTACGAGGAGATGGATTTCGATATTCCTGTGGGTCGCCACGGCGACAATTATGACCGCCAAGTTATCCGCCTGGAGGAGATGCGCCAGTCGACGAAGATCATGAAGCAGTGCGTTGCTAAGCTTTCCGCCCCCGATGGCAAGGGGCCCGTTGTGTCTGCGGACGGCAAAGTCGTGCCGCCTAGGCGTGCGGAGATGAAACGCTCGATGGAGGCCTTGATCCATCATTTCAAGCTCTATACCGAAGGGTTCCATGTGCCGGGGGGCGAAGTTTATTGCCCGGTCGAGGCGCCCAAGGGAGAATTTGGCGTCTATCTCGTATCGGATGGCACGAACAGGCCTTATCGCTGCAAGATCAGAGCGCCGGGCTTCGCGCATCTCGCCGCAATGGATTTTCTTTGCCGGAAGCATATGCTGGCCGATGTGAGCGCCGTTTTGGGTTCGCTCGATATCGTCTTCGGGGAGATCGACAGGTGACTCTCCGCGCCGCTTATTCGAAATCGGAAGGTTGACTGAATGTCCGTTCGCCGACTTGCCGAAGAACAGCCAAAAGACTTTGCCTTTACTGTTGAGAACGAGGCAAAATGTGCGGAAATCTTAGAAAAATATCCAGAGGGCCGCCAGGACTCGGCGGTGATTGCGCTCCTATGGATCGCGCAAAAACAAAATGATTTCTGGCTGCCGAAGCCGGCAATCGAGGAGGTCGCGCGCAAGCTCGATATGCCCTATATCCGGGTGCTTGAGATTGCCACCTTCTATACGATGTTCAACCTTTCGCCGGTCGGCAAGTTTCATGTCCAGATGTGCGGGACGACGCCCTGCGTTCTTGCCGGATCGGACCCGATCAAGGAGGTTCTCCGCAAGCGCATTGGCGAACAGGGCGAGCTCACGCCGGACGGTATGTTTTCCTGGATCGAAGTCGAGTGCCTCGGCGCTTGCTGCAATGCGCCCATGGTGCAGATCAATGAGGACTATTATGAGGATCTGACGGCGGCGAATTTCGAGAAGCTCCTCGACGACCTTGCCGCCGGCCGGCCGGTAAAAGCGGGCTCGCAAATGGGACGCGTTACATCCGAGCCCGCAGGAGGTTTGACTTCCTTGACCTCTCTTTATGGGCCTGACGGACGAAGCGGCCCGATGAGCACGCCCGGCGTGAGCCAACCATAAGGCAACCGCGATGCTCGAAGACAAGGATCGCATCTTCACCAATCTTTATGGCTTCGGAGACTGGCGCCTCAAAGGTGCAACCGCGCGCGGCGCCTGGGACGATACCAAGAAACTGCTCGAGAAGGGACAGGACGGGATTATCGGTGAGGTCAAGTCTTCCGGTTTGCGAGGCCGTGGCGGCGCAGGTTTTTTGACCGGCCTTAAATGGTCGTTCATGCCGAAGAAACTGGATCCCGCGCGGCCGCACTATCTCATCGTCAATGCCGATGAATCGGAGCCCGGTACCTGCAAAGACCGGGAAATTATGCGCAACGATCCGCAGCTTTTGATCGAGGGCATTTTGTTTGCCTGCTTTGCCATGCAGGCACACGCTTGTTACATTTATGTGCGCGGCGAATTTGTCCTTGAAGCGCGGCGGCTCGAGGCCGCGATCGCCGAGGCTTATGCGGCAAACCTCATTGGCGAAAACAATATTCATGGCTGGCCGCTCGATATTTATGTCCACCACGGCGCGGGCGCTTATATATGCGGCGAGGAGACCGCGCTTTTGGAATCGCTCGAGGGCAAGAAAGGGATGCCGCGGCTTAAGCCGCCATTTCCTGCCAATATGGGGCTCTACGGCTGCCCGACGACCGTCAACAATGTGGAATCGATTGCTTGCGTGCCTGCGATTCTGCGCCGCGGTGCGGCTTGGTTCTCAAGCTTCGGCGCCAAGAACAACGCGGGAACGAAAATCTTCTGTATCTCAGGCCATGTGAACAGGCCGTGCAACGTGGAAGAGGCGATGTCGATTACCTTTCGCGAGCTGATCGAGCGACATGCGGGCGGAGTTCGCGGCGGTTTTGACAACCTTCTTGCGGTGATTCCGGGCGGTTCCTCCGTGCCGCTCCTTCCTGCCCACGAGATCATCGATGCGCCAATGGATTTCGACTCGCTGCAAAAGCTGAAATCCGCGCTCGGAACGGCGGCTGTGATAGTGATGGACAAATCGACGGACATCGTGCGCGCAATTGCCCGGATCAGCTATTTCTATAAGCACGAGAGCTGTGGTCAATGCACGCCGTGCCGCGAAGGCACGGGATGGCTTTGGCGCGTCCTTTGCCGGATGGCGGAAGGCCGCGCGCATAAGCGCGAGATCGATATTTTGCTCGATGTCACGACGAAAATCGAAGGCCATACGATTTGCGCCCTCGGGGACGCGGCGGCCTGGCCGGTGCAAGGCCTTATCCGCCACTTCCGGCACGAAATCGAGCGGCGAATCGATGAATATGCCGCCAATCCGCACCCGGAGCCGGTAAAGATTGACCGCATGGCGGCGGAGTAAGCGAATCTGTATCGGTGTTGACCTCGTCGAGGCGCCGCCTGAGGAAAGTGCATGACCAAGCTCATCGTGGACGATGTCGAGATCGATGCCCCGCCGGAATACACGCTTTTGCAGGCTTGCGAGCAGGCGGGTGCCGAGATCCCGCGTTTCTGTTTCCACGAGCGCCTTTCGATTGCCGGCAATTGCCGGATGTGTCTCGTCGAGGTAAAGGGCGGCCCGCCCAAGCCTCAAGCATCCTGCGCCGTGGCCGTAAGGGACTTGCGACTGGGGCCAAATGGCGAGCTCCCTGTCGTGCTTACCAATTCCTCGATGGTCAAAAAAGCCCGCTATGGGGTGATGGAATTTCTGCTGATCAATCACCCGCTCGATTGTCCGATCTGCGATCAGGGCGGGGAGTGCGATTTGCAGGATCAGGCAATCGCCTATGGCTTCGATTCCACGCGTTACCTCGAAAACAAACGCGCGGTCGAGGACAAATATATCGGGCCGCTGGTTCAGACCTCGATGAACCGTTGCATTCAATGCACCCGCTGCGTAAGATTCATGGCAGAGGTCGCGGGCACCGGCGAGATGGGTGCGATCGGCCGCGGCGAGGACATGGAGATCACGACCTACCTCGAGAGCGCCATGAGCTCCGAGCTTCAGGGCAACATCGCCGATCTCTGCCCCGTCGGCGCGCTGCTGCCAAAGCCCAATTTGTTCCAGGCGCGCTCTTGGGAGCTCGTCCGGACCGAATCGATCGATGTCATGGATGCGCTTGGCTCGGCCGTCCGCATCGATACGCGCGGGCGCGAGGTTATGCGCATCCTGCCCCGTATTAATCAAGCCGTGAATGAGGAATGGATTTCCGATAAGGCCCGCCAGATCGTCGACGGCCTGAAGACGAAGAGGCTTGATCGTCCCTATGTGCGCCAGAACGGCAGGTTGCGGGCAGTGACCTGGCAGGCCGCTTTCCAGGCGATCGCGGAAAAGGTGCGGCAAGCTTCGCCGGAACGCATCGGCGCGATCGCCGGCGACCTCTGCGCCGTCGAGGAGATGTTTGCGCTAAAACTCCTGTTTCAAAGCCTCGGTTCTCATTCGCTTGATTGCCGCCAGGATGGCGCAAAGCTCGATTCTACCCTCGGGCGCGCGAGCTACATTTTCAATCCCAGCATCGCCGGTATCGATGCCGCGGATGGCCTCGTCATCGTGGGCTCGAACCCGCGCAAGGAGGCGCCCGTACTGAATGCCCGCATCCGGAAGCGTTGGTTGCGTGGCGGATTCCGCATCGGTCTGATCGGCGAACGGGCTGACCTTACCTATGAATACAAATATTTCGGCGCCGGTCCCAAAGCGCTTGAGGCTCTTGCCGAGCAGCCGCTTGACGCGATGGAAAGGCCGATCTTCCTGATCGGCCAGGGCGCGCTTGCGAGAAACGATGGCCGCGCCATCCTTGCACTCGCGGCCAAAGCCGCGGAACTCAACGGCGCTTTGAAGCCCGGCTGGACCGGCTTTGCTGTTTTGCATACGGCCGCGGCGCGTGTCGGCGGCCTCGATCTTGACTTCGTGCCTGGACCACGGGGCCTTGACGCCACGGCCATGGCAAAAAGGGATGCGCTCGACGTCCTGTTACTGCTTGGCGCCGATGAGATCGATGTGGAACCGGGCGCCTTCGTAATATATCAAGGGACGCATGGCGACCGTGGCGCCGACCGCGCCGATGTTATCTTGCCTGGGGCGGCATATACGGAGAAATCCGGCATCTATGTCAATACGGAGGGGCGGGTGCAATTGGCGGAGCGCGCGAACTTTCCGCCGGGTGACGCGCGGGAGGACTGGTCCATTCTTCGCGCCCTTTCCGCTGTGCTCGGACGCAAATTGCCGTTCGATTCGCTGAGCGCCTTACGCCGGAGGCTTTATGAGTCACATCCGCACTTCGCCACACGTGACGAGATCGCCGCCGCCGAGCTTTTCGATCAAGGCAAGCTGCCTGTGCCCGATGTTTCTTTCTCAAGCACACCGTTTGGCTGCGCTATCGTCGATTATTACAAGACCAACCCAATTGCGCGCGCTTCGGCGGTGATGGCGGAATGTTCCGCGGTTGCCGCAGGCTTCGCGCACGAAGCAGCGGAGTAGGCCCCGTGAGCTCCGTGTCCTCGATCGGCCCTTTGCTCTGGGCACTCGTGAAAAGCGTTGTGCTCCTTGCGGCGCTCCTAATTTTTGTTGCCTACGTCCTTTACGCTGACCGCAAGATATGGGCGGCGGTGCAGCTTCGCCGCGGCCCCAATGTGGTCGGTCCCTGGGGGCTCTGGCAAAGCTTCGCCGACTTTCTGAAATTCGCCTTCAAGGAGCCGGTCATTCCCGATGGGGCCAACAAGGGCGTATTCCTGCTGGCGCCATTCGTCACCGGATTGCTGGGGCTCTCGGCGTGGGCGGTCATTCCGGTAAGCCCCGGCTGGGCGGTCGCCGATCTCAATGTCGGCATTCTCTATATTTTGGCGATTTCCACGCTCAGCGTCTATGGGATCATCATGGGCGGCTGGGCATCGAATTCCAAATATCCTTTTCTCTCGGCACTGCGCTCGGCGGCGCAAATGATCTCCTATGAGGTCTCGATCGGCTTCGTCATCATCACTGTATTGCTTTGCACGGGCAGCCTTAATCTTGGCGATATCGTCGCCGCCCAGGATACGCGCCTCGGTTTGCTTGGCTGGTACTGGCTGATGCTGTTTCCGATGTTCGTTATTTTTTTCGTGTCGGCGCTTGCCGAGACGAATCGCCCGCCCTTTGACCTTGTAGAGGCCGAGTCCGAGCTCGTCGCTGGGTTCATGGTCGAATATTCTTCGACGCCCTACATGCTCTTTATGCTGTCCGAATATGTGGCAATCGTCACGATGTGCGCGCTGATGACGATTCTCTTTCTGGGCGGCTGGCTTTCGCCCGTGCCGCTTTTCCCGTTTACGGAGGTTCCCGGGGCCATCTGGTTTATTCTGAAAGTTTGTCTCGTCTTTTTCATGATTTCCATGGCGAAAGCGATCGTACCAAGGTATCGCTACGATCAACTGATGCGGCTTGGCTGGAAAGTGTTCCTGCCAATCTCGCTCGGCATGGTAGTTGTTGTGGCGGGCGTTCTCAAGCTCACCGGCTGGGGCGCCGACTTGGGGCACTAAGCGTGGCTTACACGGACAACCATCATGAAGCTTGACCGGGCGGCAAGGGCAGTATTCTTGAGCGAATTCGTCGGCGCATTCTGGCTTGCGATGCGCTATTTCTTCAAGCCGAAGGCGACGCTCAATTACCCGCACGAAAAGAACCCGCAATCGCCCCGCTTTCGCGGCGAACATGCGCTGCGGCGCTACCCGAACGGCGAGGAGCGCTGTATTGCCTGTAAGCTCTGCGAGGCCATCTGCCCGGCTCAGGCGATCACGATCGAGGCCGGGCCGCGCCGCAGCGACGGCACGCGCCGGACCACGCGCTACGACATTGACATGGTGAAATGCATCTATTGCGGATTCTGCCAAGAAGCCTGCCCAGTCGATGCGATCGTCGAAGGGCCGAACTCTGAATTCGCCACCGAGACGAGAGAGGAACTTTATTTCGACAAGGAACGGCTTTTAAAGAACGGCGATCGCTGGGAACGCGAGATCGCGCGCAATCTCGCGCTCGACGCACCCTATCGCTAAGCAAATGGTTGCAGTGAGAAAAAGGCTTGCCGCAGCGGGCGAGTTTCGAGGGAAGAGTGGGGTCGACCAATGATTGCGTCATTCTTTTTTTATCTCTTCTCGGTGGTCATGATTGCCTCGGCGTTCGCGGTTATTTCTGCCCGCAACCCGGTCCATTCGGTACTTTTTTTGATCCTCGCCTTTTTCAACGCCGCAGGTTTGTTCATCTTGCTTGGTGCCGAGTTCCTGGCGATGATTCTCGTTGTTGTTTATGTCGGAGCGGTCGCGGTTCTCTTCCTCTTCGTCGTGATGATGCTCGATGTCGGTTTTGCCGAGTTCAAACATGGAGTTTTGCAATTTTTGCCTCTCGGGGTATTGGTTGGACTTGTGGTTCTGATCGAGGTCGCTCTCGTCGTTGGCGCTTGGACGATCGGACCCGTCTCGATCGCCGATGTTACGACCCCCATGCCGCCTGGCATGACGAATACCATGGCGCTCGGACACGTGCTCTATACGCAATACGCCTATCTTTTCGAGACGGCGGGGATCATCCTTCTCACCGCAATGGTTGGGGCGATCGTTTTGACCCTTCGCCACAAGTCCGGCGTAAGGCGCCAGAACGTTGTGCAGCAAGCGCAGCGGACGCCTGCAGAGGCGGTGGAGATTCGCAAGGTCGCATCGAGGCAAGGAGTTTGAGCCGCGCCAAAACAGTCCCAATCACCGCGCGCCGCGCGGCAAGGGAATAATCATGACAGTGTCGCTCGCCCAATTCTTGATTGTCGCCGCTATCATGTTCACGCTCGGCATGGCGGGCATCATTTTAAACCGCAAGAATATCATCGTCGTGTTGATGTCGGTCGAGCTGATCTTGCTTTCGGTCAACATCAATTTTGTCGCCTTTTCAGCTTTCCTCGGTGATCTGACGGGCCAGATTTTTGCGCTGTTTGTTTTGACGGTGGCAGCGGCCGAAGCGGCAATCGGCCTTGCCATTCTCGTTGTCTATTATCGCAACCGCGGGTCGATTGCGGTTGACGACATTAACTTGATGAAGGGCTGAGCCTTTGATGTATGCAGCCATAGTCTTTCTGCCGCTATTGGGATTTCTCATTGCCGGGCCATTTGGCTGGCGAATTGGCGACCGGCCTTCAGAACTCGTTACAACGGGCCTTCTGTTCGTTTCTGGTGCATTGTCATGGGTCGTCTTTTTTCAAGTTGCGCTGGGGACGGCCCCGGCGAGCGTTTCGGTTCTCGGCAACTGGTTCACTTCGGGCACGCTGCAGGTTGACTGGTCGTTGAAGATCGACTCGCTTACAGCGGTGATGTTGGTCGTCGTCGGCACGGTATCGTCCCTCGTGCATCTTTATTCGATCGGCTATATGGCCGACGATCCATGCCGCCCTCGGTTTTTCGCTTATCTCTCGCTCTTTACCTTTGCCATGCTCATGCTGGTGACGGCCGATAATCTTGTGCAACTTTTTTTTGGCTGGGAAGGGGTGGGCCTTGCCTCCTATCTCCTGATTGGGTTCTGGTATGAAAAGCCTTCGGCCAACGCCGCGGCGATCAAGGCATTTGTCGTCAACCGAGTCGGCGATTTCGGCTTCGCCTTGGGAATTTTTCTCGTCTTCGCGTTGACCCAGTCGGTCGGCTTCGATCAGATTTTTGCCGCGGCCCCGGCTCTTGCCAACCATACGGTCCACGTTTTTGCGCTTGATTTGGACGCCATGACCATTACCTGCCTTCTTCTGTTCATCGGGGCGATGGGGAAGTCGGCGCAGTTTCTCCTGCATACTTGGCTGCCCGACGCGATGGAAGGGCCAACTCCCGTCTCGGCGTTGATCCATGCGGCAACCATGGTGACCGCAGGCGTATTCATGGTTGCGCGCCTTTCACCGCTTTTCGAACAGGCGCCCGCCGCGCTATCGTTCGTCACGATTATCGGCGCGACGACCGCCTTTTTCGCGGCGACGATCGCCCTCGTCCAGCCTGATATCAAAAAGGTGATCGCCTATTCGACCTGCTCGCAACTTGGTTACATGTTCGTCGGGCTTGGCGTCGGCGGTTATTCGCTGGGCATCTTCCATCTCTTCACGCATGGCTTTTTTAAGGCGCTGCTGTTCCTTAGCGCGGGCTCCGTCATCATCGCCATGCATCACGAACAAGACATGCGGATGATGGGAGGACTGTGGCGGAAAGTTCCCTTCACCTTTGGTATGATGGTGATTGGCACGTTGGCACTTACCGGGTTTCCATTCACTGCCGGCTATTATTCCAAGGATGCGATTATCGAAGCAGCCTTTACCTCGACCCAGGTGGGCGCGTATTACGGATTTGTGCTGACGACTTTAGCCGCGGGGCTTACATCTTTCTATTCCTGGCGGCTCGTCTTCATGACGTTTTTCGGCGCGCCGCGCTGGGCCGTGGCCGGTCACGGATCAGAAGCTGACCACACTGCGCAGGAACATGAGCTGCCCCATCCGGCCCTCGCGCATGAATTGCCGGCGAGCGGGCTTGCCCATGAGCATACGGCAAGGGCAGAGTCGGGCCATGCGGCCGTGGGTCATGCACTGGATCCGCACGAGTCTTCGCTAGTCATGCTCATCCCTCTTGGGGTTTTGGCGCTTGGCGCCCTGTTTGCCGGAATTGTGTTTGCGCATGATTTTATCGGCGATGGCGCGGCAGAATTCTGGAAAGGCGCAATCGCGGTTTCCGGCGAGCCGGCGTGGGAGGGGCGTCATACGATTCCGGCGTCTATAAAATATGCTCCGACGATCCTGATGGCCGCCGGGTTTTTGGTTGCGCTCGCTTTTTATGTTCTTTGGCCGGCCGTTCCCTTGCTGTTGGCAAAGTGGGCGAGGCCTCTCTATGAATTCCTGCTCAACAAGTGGTATTTTGATGAGCTTTACGACTTCGTGTTCGTCCGGCCGGCTTTTGCGGTCGGACGGTTATTTTGGACAGGCGGGGATGGTGCCATCATCGACCGGCTCGGCCCCGATGGCGTGGCGGCTCGCGTCATCGATGTGACGGGGCGAGTCGTCAGGCTGCAAAGCGGCTATATCTATCACTATGCCTTTGCCATGCTGATCGGACTCGCCGCGGTCACGACCTGGTACTTCGCCTGGGGGATGCGCTGATGTTTGGCTTCGGCATATTGACATGTCTCGTCTTTTTGCCGCTCGTCGGCGCAGCCTTCATCCTCGCCCTTCGCGGCAATGATGAAGCCACGTTGGATAACGCGCGTTACGCCGCCCTTGGCACCACCCTTATCGTCTTTCTTCTCTCGCTTTATGTTTACGCGCAATTTGACCAAGCCTCCTCGGCCTTCCAGTTCGTCGAGGAGAAAGGCTGGTTTGGGCACGGCCTCACCTACAAGCTGGGGCTTGATGGAATCTCGCTTCCCTTCGTCCTTCTGACCACATTTTTGATGCCAATTTGCATCCTCGCATCGTGGCGATCGATTCAATATCGAGTGAAAGAATATTTGATTGTGTTCCTCGTCCTCGAGACCTTAATGACCGGAGTTTTTTGCGCTCTCGATCTCGTTCTCTTCTATCTTTTCTTCGAAGGCAGCCTTATCCCGATGTTCCTCATCATAGGCATTTGGGGACATGAGCGCCGGGTCTACGCGAGCTTCAAATTCTTTCTATATACGTTCGCCGGATCGGTGTTGCTGCTACTCGCGGTGATGGCAATGTACGGCGTGGCCGGAACAACAGATATCAACGTATTGCTGCACACGCATTTTCCGGCCTCGATGCAAAAGTGGCTGTGGCTCGCCTTCCTTGCCTCGCTCGCCGTCAAGACGCCCATGTGGCCGGTTCATACTTGGCTCCCCGACGCCCATGTCCAAGCCCCAACAGCTGGTTCCGTGCTGCTTGCCGGGGTCCTTCTCAAATTCGGCGGCTACGGCTTCATCCGCTTTTCCCTTCCGATGTTCCCGGACGCCTCCGCCTTCTTTGCACCGCTCATCTTCGCGCTATCGGTCGTTGCGATTATTTATACCTCGCTCGTCGCCCTCGTGCAGGAAGATATGAAAAAGCTCGTTGCCTATTCTTCGGTAGCGCATATGGGCTTTGTGACAATGGGGCTTTTTGGCGTGACCGCACAAGGCGTCCAAGGCGCGGTCTTTCAGATGATCTCGCATGGCCTCGTCTCGAGCGCACTTTTTCTCTGCGTCGGCGTCCTTTACGACCGGAAGCACACGTATGAAATCGCCGCCTATGGCGGGCTCGTCGGAAGAATGCCGCTCTACGCTGCGATTTTCATGATCTTTACCCTCGCCAATGTTGGCCTGCCGGGTACTTCCGGTTTTATCGGGGAATTTCTGACGCTGATTGGAACATTCAAGATCAACAGTTGGGTCGGGCTGCTCGCGGCCACCGGTACCATCTTGTCCGTCGCCTACGGACTCTATCTTTATCGCCGGGTCATATTTGGGGTCCTCGATAAACCCTCTCTTTCGGCTATGAGCGATCTCTCTTGGCGCGAGGCAGCCGTGTTCGCGCCGCTCGCGCTGTTTACGGTCCTTTATGGGGTCTACCCGGCGCCTGTCCTCGCGAGCTCGGCGGCTTCGATAGCCGCCCTCATTAAAGGCTACGATGCGGCTCTTGCCGTGACCAAAGCCGCGGCGCTCGCATTACCTTAGGGGTTGAGATCGCATGTTTTCGCTTTCCACGGCCCTCGCCCATTGCCTTCCGGAGATCATTTTGGCGGCTGGCGCTTTCGGGCTCATTGTTCTTGGGGCAATTCGTGGCAAGAGCCCGGACGGTCTCGTGACGGAGCTTGCTGTCGGTCTCCTCGGCGTTGCAATTGTGGTCATATTTCTCGGCACTAAGACAAATGCCGTTGTGCTCAATGGCGCCTTCATAGACGATGGCTTCGGGCGCTTTATGAAGATTCTCGTTCTATTTGGATCGCTCGTCGCCTTGATCATGAGCCATGAATTTCTTGCCCATGAGAAAATCGACAATTTCGAGTTTCCTATTCTCGTTCTTCTGTCGACCCTCGGAATGCTACTGCTCATCTCGGCGGCGGGGTTGATCGCGCTCTATCTTGGGCTCGAATTAATGTCGCTTGCCCTATATGTTCTTGCCGCTTTCCACCGCGACAATTTGCGGGCCACTGAGGCCGGACTTAAGTATTTCGTTCTTAGCGCGCTTGCGTCCGGCATGTTGCTTTATGGCGCTTCCCTGCTTTATGGTTTCGCCGGCACGGTTTCCTTCGCTGGCATCGCGGCCGCAACGGGGGGCAGCGCCTCGCTTGGGGTTACCTTCGGCCTTGTGTTTGTCATGGCAGGGCTTGCCTTCAAGATGTCAGCCGTGCCGTTCCATATGTGGGCACCGGACGTTTATGAAGGCGCGCCCACGCCGGTAACCGCGTTTTTCGCCTCGGCAGAGAAGGTGGCCGCGATCGCCATCACGCTCAGGTTGGTCCTGACGGCCTTCGAGGGCATACCCGGCCAGTGGCGCCAAATCATCATCTTCATTTCCATACTTTCAATGGTGCTGGGAGCGTTCGCCGCGATTGGTCAATCCAATTTCAAGCGGCTGATGGCTTATTCTGCAATCAACCATATCGGCTACGCGCTCGTGGGTCTTGCGGCGGGCGGCGAAGCGGGCGTAGCGAGCGTGCTTACCTATATGGCGATTTATCTTGTCATGACGCTTGGAACATTTGCCGGCATCCTGGCGATGCGGACCGGCGGCGAAAGCGTCGAAAACATTGCCGATCTTTCCGGTCTTGCCCGCACGGATGGGGTGATGGCCTTTTTTCTCGCGATGATGATGTTTTCCTTGGCAGGCGTGCCGCCGCTCGCGGGCTTCTTTGCCAAGTGGTACGTTTTTAGTGCTGCTATCCAAGCTCGACTATATGTTCTAGCGGTCATCGGCATTCTATCGAGCGCTGTTGCTGCATACTATTATTTGCGTGTTGTCAAGGTCATGTATTTCGATGAGCCTGCCCCTGCCTTCGACAAAGGCGCTCTTGCTCCGCGGGCGGTTCTCGCGCTAACCGGTCTCTTTGTTGTGCTTTTGTTCGCGTATCCGGGCTTTTTGATCGAAGCCACGAGAGCGGCGGCAGGCTCGCTGTTTTGAAGTTCCACGCATGGTGGGTGTTACCCGGTTCCGGCTTGCCAAAACGGCCCAAGATCAAGCGTTCCGTCTAGTTCACTTTAGCGAACTCGCCTCGACGAACGGCGAAGCCTTAGCGCGCGCGAAGGCTAAGGATCCGGGGCGGCTTTGGATCGTCGCCGATACCCAAACCGCAGGGCGAGGCCGCAATGGCCGAGCCTGGTTCTCCCCACTGGGCAATCTTTATGCAAGTTTGCTTTTGCTTGACCCGGCGCCCCCGCAAAAAGCCGCCGAGCTTGGATTTGTCTGTGGCGTTGCGGCCGCACAGGCCTTGCGGCATATCTTGCGGGACCATCAGAGGATCAAGATCAAATGGCCGAACGATGTCCTCTATGACGGCGCCAAACTTTGCGGAATTTTGCTGGAGAGCGCGGCTCTTCCCCCCGGACGGCTGTCTTGCGCGGCAGGTATCGGCGTAAACTGCCAGGCGCATCCCAAAAATACGCCTTACCCGGCAACCGATCTCATGACGATCACGGGGCGTCCTGTTGCGCCTGAAACGGTGCTCGCAAAGCTTTCGGCGGCGATGGTATATTGGCTCGATATCTGGGCCGCTGGAGCAGGCTTTGAATCAATTCGCGGCGAATGGCTTTCTCTGGCCGCGGGGCTTGGCGGGCACATCCGCGTCATTCTGGCCTCACACACGGTTGAAGGAACGTTTCATTCGATCGACGCAACGGGAAGACTCATAATCGTTGACGCTGCGGGCGTGCGCAAGATCGAAGCGGGCGATGTTTTCTTCCCGCAGCAATCATGGGCTGCCACCGGTGCGGCCAATGGATAGGCAAAGCGCAGCCAGGCTGCATGCGATGTTGTTGACGCATTATATGGTGCCAATATTACCCGTCTGGTGCGTCCAGCTGATTGAATTCGGACCAACCTGCCGGAGAAGGGTTTTGCTGAAATGACTGGTGGAAGTGACGAGCTCGTCTTTGTTCCGCTCGGGGGCTTTGGCGAGATCGGCATGAATCTCGCCCTTTACGGTTACGGCCGGAAAGCGAGCTGGAAATGGCTTGCGGTTGATTGTGGCGTCGCA
>JBPYDY010000397.1:0-8024 GCA_051986155.1 Methylocella sp. | reverse complement strand
CGCCATCGAAAAAGTCGGATCGCCAAGCGGCGTGGATCAGATCCATGAGGTGCGCGCTGCGCTGGAACAGGTGTCCCAAGCTCTCACTCAGCGCCTTAATCTTGCCGCGAGCAGGCTTGTGCCTCTGAGCGCAATCGAAACATCGATTCGCGAGCTGTCCGCGCAGCTCGAAGAAATGCCTCAGACCAGCGCTAGCATATCCGCTCCGGACACGCGTGCGCGCTCTGGCGCGGCAGAGCAAGCCGTTTTGGATGCGATTGCAGGTTTGCGCGCATTCCACGAAGAAACGGCAAACCGCGCGGTCCTTGCCTGGGGGTCAATTCAGTCGTCATTAGACCAAGTGGCCGGTCTTTGCGGCCGCCTTGAAGCGGCTGCGACCCGCAAGCCCGCTGAGAGGCCGACTAACGAATCCGACCCCAGCGATCCGTTCTTGTCACTGCTTGCGCGTTTTGCCCCGCGAGGTGCCTCGCCCCAGCCGAAAGGAATTGAAAGCGCGGCTGGCGGCGTCAACGCATCCGCGCAGGCGAGTGCGGCGCATGAGCCTTGCGACGCCGATAAATCTGGGGACTTCGGTGAATTCGGTCCTCCAAATCCGAAAGATAATCGCGCGCCTCAGGCTGCGCCGCAGCTCCAGGTCAGCCAAGAATCCGAAGGTGGCCCGAACCGCGGAGATTTCCTCGCGGCCGCGAGGCGTGCGGCGCGAACTGCTCGGCTGGAAGGGCAAGGGAATAGGCCTTTTGCCGAGGGAACCGGCGCAGGGGAAGGCTTTTCCTCGCTCTTCCGCCACGGCGGGCCGCTTTTCCATCTTTATCGGCGTCAAATGATTGTTTGCGCCGCCATCATGTTTCTTGTGACCGTCGCGCTTGGCAGGCTATTTATGCCGGGCAAAGCAGGCGATTTCCTGCCCACCTTTTTGAGACAATTCCATAACCAGTTGGGCGGCAAGAGCCCGGCGAGCGCCGGAACGGCACCTAATAAAACCGCTGCAATTCAACCTTCATCTCCAGGACCCCCTCAGCCGATGTCGTTAGCGGGCGTAAGCAGCAACACGGGAACCGCCGTAAGCGGCGACACCGGCGCGGCCAATAACAGCTCCCCGCAAGCAATCGTCCCGTCTGCGGGCCGGCACGGAGGCACGGCAGCGCAAGCCATCTCGGGTAGCGATGCCATCGTTGCCGCGGAACTTCAGCCCGCCAAGCAGAAACCCGGGTCCGGGCAAGGTCCTGCTGCCGCGCCAACAGCCCTGCCTCCGGCTTCAAAGGCGCAGTCTCCAGTGCCCGCCTCTGGCAGCGGCGGGGCCAGCGCCTCTATGGCCGCAGATAGTCCTCCCGGCGGACCGGCCGGCGACCTGCTTGCCCGCGCTCAAACGGGCGACCCGGAGGCTCAATTCGAACTCGCGGCCCATTATGCCGAAGACTCGGCCCCCACAGGAAAGCTTGCCCTGGCAGCGCAATGGTACGAAAAGGCGGCGCAGCAAGGTCCCGCGGTCGCGGAATACCGGCTTGCATCCCTCTACGAAAAAGGCCGCGGCATCGCCAACGATATCGAACGCGCCAAAGATCTGTACCAGCAAGCGGCCGATAAGGGCAACATTCGCGCCATGCACAACCTCGGCGTGCTCGCCGCCGAAGGGACCGGTGGCAAACCCAATTACACGAGCGCTGCGCTGTGGTTCGGCAAGGCCGCCGAATACGGGGTCAAGGACAGCCAGTACAATTTCGCGGTGCTGCTCGCTCGCGGGCTCGGCGTCACAAAGGATCTCGTGCAGTCCTATACTTGGTTTGCAATCGTCGCTGCCTCGGGCGACGCAGATGCCGCGCGAAAACGCGATGAGGTCGCGGCGAGACTCACGAGCTCCGAGCTCTCCTCAGCCAATGCGGCCGCCGCCGCCTTTGTGCCGCAAACTCCCGACCGCGCAGCGAATGAACCTGTCCCCGTGCCCTCCGGACAGGAGGCCGCCAAGGCTAACGCAAGTCCCCTCAAATCAAAGGTTTCCGGACTTTAAATCGCCAGCCAATGGTCAGAGGCGCAAGGCTTCGCGTCCCGCCACGAGAGTCGGTCCGTCTACTAAAGCGAATGGGGGCCGGTTTGATCTTGGGCAATTTTGCCGCCGGACAAAATGCGGTAGCGATAGCCGCGCCAGGTAATTTTGGATCCGAGAAAGCTGAGAATAAATACCGCAAAGAGGACGAGGTCGACGGCAGGCAATAACCAAACTCTTTGCGATGATAGGCGGAACGTCCGCTCGATTGATTTACACAGTAAAATTCTGCAGACAATTGTCGCGGCGACAAGATGACCGCCGGCGGCGCCGGCTAGCATCGCGGCGAGAGCTAAGGGGAACGGATTTGTGATGAATGCCCCCGCATAGCCTGCGGGGTTAATGGACTTGATGGTCCGCGCGTGGCGCAAGTGGCGCGCAAAGAATTCGCTGAATGTTCGTTCGGCGCACAGATGGCCAACCAAGAAATGCGGGATAGCCACCCCGTAACCTGCGGCGCGCACGGCCTCACCAATTGCATGATCGTCGGCGAGGCAGTGGGCGAATGAACGAAAGTCACCTATTCGTCGAAGCACATCGCGGTGCAGTGCGATCGTAGCACCAAAACAGGGCTGCCCAAGCCCGAGGGTCATAGCCACCAGCACTTGTGGGAGAAAAAGCGTGTTTATCGCGAGCGCCGACAGCTGGGCCGGCACTGTGCCGTTACCGATCCCATGGTAGAAACAAGTGACGGCGCCGACACCGGGTTTCTCGAGCTCCGAGACCACATCTGCAAGATAAGATGCCCCGGCCTCGATATCGCTGTCGGAAATGACAAACACGGCGTGGCGGGCTACCCCTTCCATGTTCATCAAATTACAAATTTTACGATTACTGCCATCGCTAGATTCCCCAATCGTGAGATTGATAGTCGCGCGGAGCCGCGCCTTCTGGAGACGGCGAACCGTGGCAATGGCCGGATCGCGATAATCGTTGCAGCCAAAAACGACTTGAACCGGTCCCGCGTAAGATTGATCGCAAAACGCTGCCAAACGCCCGTATAAGCCTGGCTCATCCCCGTGCAGGGGCTTGAGGATCGTGACCGGGACTGTTGGACTGTTCCGAGGCTTGTCTTTCGGTTTGAACCGCGGCGCGATGGCAGCGGCAAATAGCAAGTAAATGCAGCCGGTAACTGCGCCAATCTCACACGCATCTGCGAAGATATGGCTCAGTGTATATCCCGCCAAAACGCTCATAGAACGGGAGTACTCGCGCGGGAGAGGCCCTCGGCACGGCGGGGTAAAGCATTCCCGTACTTCTGTTCGAGCGCAGCTCGAGAGAGAAATACCTGTGTCCGGCCGCGCCACAGAGTGTTGCGCCGCAACGCGGCCTTGTTCAAGGCCAGAACAAAGAACGTGATCAAAATGTTCTCGCCGAAACGATGCAGGCGTTCGACGGCAGAGGGCGTTTCTGGCACCGCTACGGGTTCGAAGCCGTAACGCTTCGAGACACGCTCAAGTTGGACGGTCTGCTCGGGCGTCCCGAAGCTCATGTTGGCGCGGATGGCAACCACATCCGAAAGTTCGGGGCTGACTCGGAGGTAAAGCGCGAGCTCGCGCAGAGAATTGAACAGGCGATTACTCATCCGCCCCGCCCACCGCAATACGTTTGGTTCAAGGCGCGGGATATGCTCATTCCAGAGATGAAGATCGATTACGCGCTCACCCGGCTTGAAAGCGGTCCCGTCGGAAAGAGCGACTGCCTGTTGCAGGCGAAGCACTTGCAGACGGAACATGCACTCCGGGTTCACGCTAAATTCGTAGATGCCTTGGCGGCGTCGCAAATGACGATCGAGCGGTGCCAGAAGACGGGCCACGAAGGGGCTATCGGCTTGTTCGATCCATAGGGCCGACACTCGACTTTCCCCAATGAAGCGGGGCTACACGCATGCTGCCGGACGCGCGCATAACGAACGGGATGACGAAAAGTTCCGCGAGCCGCCAATTTTCATCTAACTTGCCGCTGTTGTCGGCCGCTAATCAAAATATTGGTATTCACGTGTCCATGGTCGCGGTGCCATGCCTGCGTTAAGGGGCTTATTAGCGATGACTTGCACCACCGAGAGCCAGCCTTGATTAAATGCATGGGCCATGGCGGGAAGATAAACGCGCCAGATTCGAAATCGCTCTGGTCCTGCGTGGCGGACGGCCGAGCCCGCATGCGCTTCCAGACGCTGGCTCCAAAGCAGCAGTGTCTGCGCGTAATGCGGGCGGAGATCTTCGAGGTCGACGGGTTCGAGCCCGCTGCTCGCGACCGCGCGGAGGAGCCCGGATACATGGGGCAGCTCGCCGCCGGGAAAGACATGACGGTCGATAAACTCGCCGCCCGGCGGACCTTTCACACGAGCGTCAGGGTCGCCGCTCACAATTCCTTGGTTCAAGAAAATGCCGCCCGGTTTCAGCAGCCGGGCAACGGTCTCAAAATAGAGCCGATGATTCGCAAGCCCGACATGTTCGTACATCCCGACCGAGACGATTTTGTCGAAACTAGCAGTTCCAGCAATGTCACGATAGTCTTGCAGGCGAAATTCGACCCGGTCAGCTAGATTTTCGGCCACGGCCTGTTCTTTCGCGTAACGATATTGCTCGCTGCTGAGCGTCACTCCGGTGCCGCGAACGCCGTAACGCGAAGCCGCAAAACGGATTAGCCCGCCCCAGCCGCAGCCAATATCGAGCAAGCGTTCGTTTGGAGTTAACCGGAGCTTGTGGCAAATGTGCACGAGTTTCTGCCGCTGTGCGGTATCGATGTCCTCCGTTCCCGTGCGGAAATAGGCGCAAGAGTAAATCATATTCCGGTCGAGCCAGAGGCGATAGAATTCGTTTGAGACATCGTAGTGGTAGCGAATCGCCGCAGCATCCCGGCGGCGCGAATGACGCTTTTGAATGAGACCCAGCGGGCGGGTCAGCCGGGCGGTAACCGGGATTTTGCCAATCTGGCTGGCGAGATTTAACCCTTGCCGCAAAATCTCATCGATGCATCCGTCAACGTCGAGATCGCGGGTGGCATAGGCGTCACCAAGCCGGCCCATGTTGCCGGTGAGCAAATATCCTATAACCTTGCGAGAACGGACATGAATGGTGACGGTTGGCTCGGGGGACGTCGCCGTCCCAAAAAACCAGCCGGAGACGTGGCGGATCGCTTCCCAGGCGTTTTTGAATTTGCTCCAGCACGCAGCGGCGAAAAGACCGGAGCAAATCGAAAGCTGGATTTGGCAATGCACGCATCATTGCTCAAATGCTCATTTGAGAGGCTCGGCATATGCGGTGGCCAGAACAACCTTGATCGCGAGTGCCAAAGGAACTCCCAAGATCAACCCTGGCAAGCCGAACAGGAGCCCACCCGCAAGGAAGCAGAAAATAATAAGGGAGGGGTGCAGCCTAGCTGCATGGCCGAGGACAAGAGGTCCAATCACTTGGTCGATTGAAAGTCGCAAGGCGATTGCATAAATCGCATAGCCAATGATGCTGGCGATGCCGTTCCCGGTTTTGATTGCCGCGAGTCCCGCGATTGAAGCGGAAGCGGCAGGCCCAACCACCGGGATTATTTCCAAAAAACCGGTCATGAGCGCAAGCAAGCCCGCGTGCGGCAAACGCAGCGCAAACCCGAGGCCGATATAAGCCGCGATTGCGGCAAAGATGAAGATCGCCGCTATACCCAAAAGGTAGCGCCTCAGCATGGGCTCGAATGTTTGCAAAATCAAACGTGCGAAAGGTCTCTGATTTGGGGGGATCAGCCAAACCAGCCCGGCCTTGATTTTCGGTCCGCCGACAAGGAAATAAATAAGCAGCACGTACTGCAGAATAACGCCGAAGATCGCTCTGATGCCGGCAGCGGCAAGGCTGAAGATTTCTCCATTCTGGCCCAGCCAATCGCTGAAGGCAGCGACTGCGTTTCGACTGATTTGCTCGGCATTCATGCGCTGGCCAAGAATGTTGACCGTGCCGTTGCCAATGAATCGATGCGCGGCCTCGTCAATGGTGGCCTGGAGATTGCTGATCATTGGAACGAGATCGCGCACGAATATAGGGCCGACGATCAAGCCGGCCACCACCGAAAGTATGAGTAGGAGGAGGAATATTCCAACGGCGGCCTCCCAGCGCCGGACAGAGAATTTTGCCGCGAGCCAATCGACTGCCGGCGAACACGCGAAAGCAATTGCGCCCGCAACCACGAAGGGCAAAAGGATCGCGCGGACGAGCCACAGAAAAACGCCGATACCGAGAAAAATCATCCACGCCGAACGCGGTGGAACGCTCTTTACCGCTTGGTCCTCGGAGACATGCGGGATCTCAGCTTCCGGGCGTTTGGGTGAGAGGGTTGTCACGTTGCGCCGTTTCCCCCGGTCACCAGAAGCCTGACCATCATTGCGCGAAGGCGGAGCGAGCTTCTGGCTGCCACTAGCCCCGGTACAGGCAGGCTGGAGCGGCTTTTACTGAATTTAGACTGCGTTCGGAACGACAAAGGCCCAGAAAGGTTCCTTGCACTCGCAGGCAGGCCGCCATCGTGGCACGACGGGCACAAAACTCTAAAGGCAAAGAAACAAGGTACGGCCACGGGAACCGATTTCGGGGGCTTCGCACGGAACCATTAACCAAAACGTCGCGTTTCATGCGAGCACGCAAGCGGCGCGACTCGCACGTTTCAAGTCGCACATGTGCGACGAAAGCACCTTATTCAATGCCGTGGCCGAGGGGAAGGGCAATCCGGCGGACCCCTTCAGCTTCGAGCCTTGAGCACGAATTGGATTACGATATGCCGGGCGAGACCATCAACTTCTTCAAGCGTGCCGTCATCTTTGTCTCGGTCGCCCTTGTACCCGTTTTGGTATGGTATCTGTTTGATGTCATACTGATCGGCATGGGTGCGATTCTAATGGCCGTGCTGCTCGAAGTCGGCGCGGAGCCGTTCGGTTGGATAAGGCTTCCCCGCCCGATCGCTTTGGTTTTATCGGCAGTTGTAATCATCTGCGTGGTTGGCGGCGCCATATTCCTCTTCGGGAGGGGAGTTGCGTCCGAGTTGCAGGAGGTGATCCGCCGGGTAGAGGCGGCGAGGAACGCTATCGATACAACATTGAAAGGATCCGGCCTCGGCAAAATGATTTTGCGCAACGCTCAAGGCGTGAATATTCCGGTTACAACGTATATAGGCCAGATTTTCGGAGGCGGAATAAGTTTCGTCGCGGGTATTGTGGTGATGATATTCGCAGGCATTTATCTCGCAGCACAGCCTTCACTCTACCGAAGGGGCCTTGGAATGTTGTTCCCGTTAACATGGCGGGCGAACGCAAACCAAACAATCGAGTACATAGCAGGCGCATTGCGCCTGTGGCTCCTTGGTCAGCTTATTGAAATGGTCATAATCGGCGTCCTGTCCGGTTTTGCCGTCTGGCTGATCGGCCTGCCATCGCCAGTCGCACTCGGAGTCATTGCGGGCGTTGCGGAATTCGTGCCCTATCTTGGGCCAATCCTCGCTGCTATCCCTGCGGTTCTCGTCGCGATTACCGTGAACATGCAGGCGGTGCTTTGGACGGTGTTCGCTTATATCCTCATTCATCAAGCTGAAGGTCACCTCATCATGCCTCTCATTCAGCGGCGTATGGTCTATATTCCTCCGGCGCTCATGCTCCTTACCATCGTGACGATTAGCTTTTTGTTTGGCCCGCTGGCGATCGTTTTCGCCGCCCCCATGACAGTAGTTCTGTTCGTAATCGTGACCAAGCTTTACGTGCGGGACCGTCTCGAAGAGCGAGTGTCGATCCCAGGCGAACAATGATCGGCGGACCGGCAAAGAGTTCTGGCCCCGGCGGGGGATCGGCGCAAAACGGAAAATCAATACACCCGGCCCTTCCAACGTATCTGTCCAGTGAGCTGCCTCCTTGCGCTGTCGAGTGCCATCAACCCTCCCACCGTGTAGCCGAGTGGAAACAGAAGGCCATACCAAACCGGAATCCTGAAGAACACGGAGCCCGCAAGATGCAGCCCGA
>JBPYDY010000396.1:0-27751 GCA_051986155.1 Methylocella sp. | reverse complement strand
GAGCCGTATGGTAGAATGTATGCCAGGCTCGATGTGTCATCGTAGGCGTTCTGCGAACCAAGCTTTGCCTGATAGTGCCGCAATATCTCCTTCAGGTGGTGTCTTTCGCTTTTGTAGCGACCCAAGTCGATGCCGACGCCGATATTCGCCCTTGTTTTACCGATTGGGAAGAGCCAACCGTAAGCTGGAAGCAGCTCCCGTATGAAGTCGAGCTGAAGAGCATCGAAGTTTGAACTTTCGGCGGTCGCATAAATCCGCATCGCCGCGCCCGTGTGAGGGTCGGAATTGGCGGGAATATTGAGTGAGCGCCGCACTTTTGAACCAGCGCCGTCTGCTCCGATCAGTAGGCCGGCCGTGATTGTTGTTCGTTTGCCTGTTTGGCTCTCCTTTAACGACAGGATCCATCTCCCGCCCTCGAAATTTGCATGCTCGAGCAATTGGCCAGTAAAGTCGATTGTCCCGTGATCAAGCGCATGTTGCGCGAGATAGTTGTCGAAGACATAACGCGGAATCGTGTAGCCTTCAGGGATTTCACCACCGACCTTCGGGAGCGGACCCTTGACGCGAACGCCGGATGGACCGGAGACGGCCAGATCATGAACGCGGGCATGAGCTTTGAGTGTGTCCCCGAGGCCCAGCTTCTTCAACATCTGCACAGCGCCGGGCCCGATGCCGTCGCCGCATGCCTTATCTCTCGGAAAGTGCGCCTTATCGATCAGTGCGACGTTTCTGGCACCGTTCATCAATAGCGAGATTGCGCAGCTTGCACCGGCGGGACCCGACCCCGCGACGGCGACCGGGAAATGAGGCGGCATCATCCGACCAGTCTTAGCAAAGAGCACCTGGCCTTTCAAAGCCGGGACCGGACCGCGATTGACCCTGGCCGCACCGGCTGCTTTTAGCGCCACCGCGTTGCGATATCATGCAGCCAAATCGGCCGCACGCATTAGCGCGCCTTGCCATAGACGGCTGCTGCGCGATTCTCGAAAGCCAATGTAAATTTTCGAAACGCTGCGTCAAACATCGAGCCCATGACCGCTCCCAAAAAAAGGTTTTTGAACTCATAGCGGATATAGAACTCGACAAGGCAAGCTCTGCCTTCGTCGCGGTCGTGAAATACCCATAGGTTTTCCAGATGCTTGAACGGCCCATCAACATATTCGACGAGGATTCTGAGCTTTGACCGTTCGCAGGTGACGCGACTTGTAAAGGTTTCGCGAATAGCCTTGTAGCCAACCGTCATGTCGGCAACGAGGATCACTTTTCCCTCCTTCTCCTCGCGCCGGCGCACGCGCAAGGCGCGGCAAAGCGGCACGAACCGCGGGTAGGATTCAACGTCTGTCACAAGCTCGAACATCTCGGCCGCGCTATAAGGCACAAGGTGGGTCGTATGGAAGGAAGGCATGCTTCTCGAAGAGAGTGAGTTGAAAGCAAACTGCTGTGTCGTGTTGCGCAGAGCTGTATCTTCTCAGCCTTGCTTCCGCAAGGCCATCCGGCGCGCCTTTAGCCGGGCGAAATCCTCGCCCGCGTGATGCGAGGAGCGGGTCAAGGGCGAGGCCGCGACGAGCAGAAACCCCTTGGCAAGTGCGGCCTCGGCGTAAGCGGCAAATTCGTCCGGAAGTGCAAACCGCAAGACCGGATGATGCTTTTTCGTCGGCTGCAGATACTGGCCGATCGTCAGGAAGTCGACGTCCACGCTGCGCAAATCGTCCATCAGCTGCAGCACCTCGTCGCGCTCCTCGCCGAGCCCTAGCATCACGCCGGATTTGGTGAAGATATCGGGATCGATTTCCTTGACGCGCTGCAAAAGCCTGATCGAGTGGAAATAGCGGGCACCCGGCCGAACCTTGAGATATTTGGACGCGACCGTTTCAAGATTGTGATTGAAGACGTCGGGCTTGGCGGCAACGACTTGCTCAAGCGCGCCACGTTTGCGCAGGAAATCCGGGGTTAAGACCTCGATGGTGGTATTTGGGCAAGCCCTGCGGGTTTCTGCGACCACCTTCGCGAAATGCGCCGCCCCTCCGTCGCCGAGATCGTCGCGGTCCACGGAGGTGATTACGGCATGCGCGAGCCCAAGCTTGCGAACCGCTTCAGCGACACGCGCCGGCTCCGACGGATCGAGCGGGCGCGGCAGGCCCGTCTTGACATTGCAAAATGCGCAGGCACGCGTGCAAGTGTCGCCCATGATCATGAAGGTCGCGTGCTTTTTCTCCCAGCATTCGCCGATATTCGGACAGCCCGCTTCCTCGCATACGGTCACGAGCCCATGTTCTTTGACGATTTTGTGCGTCGCCGCCCACTCTGCCGATCCCGGCGCCTTGACCCGGATCCAACCGGGCTTGCGCGCGACCGGCTGGTCGGGCCGGTGCGCCTTTTCGGGGTGGCGGGGCCTACGGTCGGCAGAATCAACAGAAAAATCCATGACGTCAATCATGCCCCATAACATAGGTGCTTTGCTCGACAATCCAAAGCTCCCGCGCCATTATAAATGGATCGCCCGCCCATACGCATCGAGCACGCTCTCATGCATCATTTCCGATAAAGTTGGGTGCGGAAATACTGCATCGATCAGTTCCGCCTCGGTCGTCTCGCAGTTCATGGCTATGACGAAGCCCTGGATGAGCTCGGTCACCTCGGCTCCGACCATATGGGCCCCGAGAAGCTTGCCTGTTTTGCCGTCGAAGACGGTTTTGACAAGCCCCTCAGGCTCTCCGAGCGCGATCGCCTTGCCGTTACCGATGAAAGGAAAGCGGCCAACCCGAATGTCGAACCCCAATGCTTTGGCTCTTTCTTCTGTAACGCCCACGGATGCAATTTGCGGGCTGCAATAAGTGCAGCCGGGGATCATCGTCTTGTCAAGCGGTTGCGGATTCAGTCCCTTGATCGCCTCGACGCAGATGACACCTTCATGCTCGGCCTTATGCGCGAGCATCGGTGGCCCCGCGACATCACCGATCGCGTAGAGCCCCGGCACGTTGGTACGCCCCCATCCATCTGTGGAAACTATGCCCTGTTCGATATTCACGCCGAGACTTTCAAGTCCGAGAGTCTCGACATTTCCGATGACGCCGATTGCGGAAAGCAAGCGTTCGGCTCTTATGGCTCGCGCGACTCCCTTCGCGTCCACGACCGTGACGAGAACCCCACCCGTTTCTTTCTCGGCCTTCGTCACTTTGGCTGAGGTGAGAATCTCGATGCCCTGGTTTTCGAAGCGCTTTCGAGCGTGCGCGGCGATCTCCAAATCCTCAGCCGGCAGAATCTGCGGAAGTATTTCGACGACGGTCACTTTTGTGCCCAGGGTGCGATAGAAGGAGGCGAATTCCATGCCGATCGCACCCGAACCTACGACGATAAGCGAGCTTGGAAATTTCTCCGGGACCATGGCCTCGAAATAGGTCGAGATGAACTTGCCGTCAGGTTCTATCCCTGGAAGGACGCGAGGCCGCGCGCCGGTTGCGATGACAATATTCTTCGCTTTATAAATGCCCGCACCCAACGCGCCTTTTGGCATCGGATTTGGCGGCTGCCTCGCGGGCTCCTTCGGGCCCGCGACCGAGACCTCGCCGGAGCGGGTAACCGTTGCCTCCCCAAAGACTATGTCGACCTTGTTCTTTTTGAGCAGAAAGCCAACGCCGCTATTCAACTGCGCCGATGCTTTGCGAGAGCGTGCCACAACAGCTGAAGGATCAACGCCGATCCTGCCGTCAACGGTAAGTCCGTAGTCTTTTGCATGGTTGAGGTAATGAAAAATCTCCGACGAGCGCAGCAGCGCCTTCGTTGGAATGCACCCCCAATTGAGGCAAATGCCGCCGAGATGCTCGCGCTCGGCGACGGCCGTTCTAAGACCCAGCTGGGCGGCACGAATTGCCGCGACATAGCCGCCAGGCCCCCCGCCGATGATGAGAATGTCGTAGGGATCAACCATTAGCGATTACAGTTGGAGGATGGCTAGAAGAGGACGTCATGCCAGCATCCCTGCCGGATTCTCGAGCAAATTCTTTACCGCCGCGAGCAGTTCGGCGCCCACGACGCCGTCGACTGCGCGATGATCGCAGGAAAGTGTCACGCTCATTATGGTCGCGACGGCGGGCGCGCCAGCCTTGACAATTGCCTGCTGTCCAGCGGCACCAACGGCCAGGATCGTTGACTGCGGCGGATTGATGATGGCGGAGAAGCTCTTGATGCCATGCATCCCAAGGTTTGAAACGCAAGTCGAACCGCCTTGATATTCCTCCGGCATCAGTTTTCGGGCACGCGCTCGGGCGGCAAGATCTTTCGATTCGTTCGAGATCGCCGACAAGGTTTTGGTCTCGGCGGCGCGGACGATGGGCGTGATCAGTCCACCGGGGATCGCGACCGCGACGCCCACGTCGGCGCGGCGATGTTTTAGCATCGCCTCATCAGTCCAAGTCACATTGGCGTCTGGAACACGGATGAGGGCGAGCGCCAGCGCCTTAATCACAAAATCATTGACCGAAATTTTGTAGACGGGCGCGCCTTCCCTGTTCCTCGGCGCAGCGGCATTCATTGCCTCGCGCAACGCCAGGAGCGCATCCAAATTGCAGTCGGAAGCAAGATAGAAATGCGGAATCGTCCGTGCCGCCTCGACGAGCCGCCGGGCAATGGTTTGGCGCATCGAATCGTGCGGAATTTCCTCGAAACTTCCGGGCACGAAATCTTGCTTGACCGCGCGGCCGGGCGGCGGGGCAACGGGGCCCGCGGGCGGCCTTGCCTCTTTAACGCCCGCGGCCGGGACGCGCGCCAGCGCCGACTTGATGTCGCGCTCAATGATACGGCCGCGCGGGCCTGAGCCCCGAATAGACGCAAGGTCGAGGCCCGATTCTTTAGCAAGGCGCCGCGCCAAGGGCGAGGCGAACAACCGTTCGCCATTTTGCTCATTCCGCAACGCGTGCCGCTGCGGTATGTCTATTGAAGCTCGCGCGAAAGGCGCAAGTGCATTGGGCTGGCTCGGCAATGAATCCTGCACTTGCAGCGGCGCCCCGGCACCTCCGCCAGAGGAAGGCTGCGCAAGGCGACGCGCGAAGACGATTTTCGCGTCCTCTCCTTCGCCCGCGATCACGCCGATCACGTCGTTGACGGGAACATCGGCAGTGCCGTCCGGTACCAAGATCTTGGCGAGCACGCCCTCATCGGCGGCTTCGACCTCCATGGTTGCCTTGTCGGTCTCGATCTCGGCAAGCACGTCCCCAGACTTGATTTTATCGCCCTCTTTCTTGAGCCAGCGGGCGAGATTGCCTTTTTCCATCGTTGGCGAAAGAGCCGGCATGAGAATGTCGAAGGGCATAGAAGGCTCATAATCTCTGGGCGGCTCAACGGTAGAGGACCGCTTTCGCCGCCGCGACAACCTCCTCAACGTTGGGCAGGGCCAGCTTCTCGAGGTTTGCCGCATAAGGCATCGGCACGTCCTTGCCGCAAATGCGGATGACCGGCGCATCGAGATAGTCAAAGGCCTGCTCCATCAGCCTCGCGGCAATCTCGGCCCCGACGCCGCTCTGCGACCAGCCCTCCTCGACCGTCACGCAGCGCCCGGTTTTCTTGACCGATTGGACGATCGTCTCACTGTCCATCGGGCGGATCGTCCGAAGGTCGATAACTTCGGTATCTATCCCATCGCGCGCCAATTCGTCGGCCGCCTTCGACGAATAGACCATGCCGATCCCAAACGAGACGATGGTGATATCCTTGCCTTCTCGTGCAACCCGCGCCTTGCCAATGGGAACGAGAAAATCGTCGTCCGCGGGCACCTCGAACTTATGGCCATAGAGGATCTCATTTTCGAGAAAAATAACGGGGTTTGGATCGCGAATTGCGCTCTTCAAGAGCCCTTTGGCGTCGCCGGCTGTATAGGGCATGACGACCTTTAGCCCGGGAATGTGGGAATACCATGCGGCATAATCCTGGCTGTGCTGCGCGGCCACGCGCGCGGCCGCGCCATTGGGACCGCGAAAAACAATCGGACAATTCATCTGGCCGCCAGACATATAGCAAGTCTTGGCCGCGGAATTCACGATCTGATCCATCGCCTGCATCGCGAAATTGAAGGTCATGAATTCGACGATCGGCCGCAACCCGGCGAAAGCCGCACCGATGCCGAGCCCTGCAAAACCATGCTCCGTGATCGGCGTGTCGACCACCCGGCGGGCGCCAAATTCCTGGAGCAGCCCTTGCGTGACCTTATAGGCGCCCTCGTATTCGGCCACCTCTTCCCCGATAATAAACACATTCTCGTCGCGGCGCATTTCTTCGGCCATGGCATCGCGCAAGGCTTCGCGCACGCTCTGCGTGATCATCGCCGTGCCCTTGGAAATTTCGCGGCCGGAGTCCTTTGCCTGCGCCGCTGCCGCTGTCCCTTGCGTTGGCAATGGCGCAGGGCGGATATCGTGTTCTGAGGCAGCCAGTGGTGCCGGGGCAGCGGGCTGTGGTTCCGGAGGTGCGGCGCTCTCGCCTTCTCCGACGATCACTGCGATCGGCGTATTGACCGCGACATTCTCGGTGCCATCCGGCACCAGAATTTTGGCTAGCTTGCCGTCATCGGCCGCCTCGACCTCCATGGTTGCCTTGTCGGTTTCTATTTCGGCGAGGACGTCGCCCGACCGCACCGCATCGCCTTCCCTCTTAAGCCATTTCGCGACCTTGCCTTGCTCCATGGTCGGCGAAAGCGCGGGCATGAGCACATTTGTCGTCATTTAACGCCTCGGAAACGGCCATGCCGATTTTTGCTGCCGGTCATGCCAGCACATCCGTCCACAATTCCGCCGGCTCCGGCTCTGGCTCACGAGAGGCGAAATCTGCGGCCTCGGCAACGATCGCGCGGATCTCTGCATCGATCTTTTTAAGATCGTCTTCATTGGCTTGCTTGTTCGCCAGCAGGCGCGCCCGGACCTGCTCGATCGGATCGCGCTCCTCGCGCATTTTCTGCACTTCGTCCTTCGACCGGTATTTGGCCGGATCCGACATCGAATGGCCGCGGTAGCGATAGGTTTGCATTTCGAGAATGATCGGGCCGCTGCCGGATCTGCACCAATCGGCGGCCTGAACTGCGGCGGATTTTACCGCCCGTACGTCCATGCCATCTATTTGCTCGCCGGGAATGTTGAAGGACTGGCCGCGCTTGGAGAAATTGGTCAATGCGGAGGCTCTCGAGACCGAGGTGCCCATGGCATAGCGATTGTTCTCGATAATATAAACGACCGGCAGCTTCCAAAGCTCGGCCATGTTGAAGCTTTCATAGACCTGCCCCTGGTTGGCTGCGCCATCGCCAAAATAGGTGAAGCAGACGTTGCTATTGCCACGATAGCGATTGGCGAATGCGAGACCGTTTCCTATCGGCACTTGCGCGCCGACGATGCCATGGCCGCCATAGAAATGCTTTTCTTTCGAAAACATATGCATCGAGCCGCTCTTGCCCTTCGCCGCGCCGCTGCGCCTGCCCGTCAGTTCCGCCATGACGGCTTTGGGGTCCATTCCGCAGGCAAGCATATGGCCATGATCGCGGTAGCTGGCGATGGTCTGATCGTCTTCCTTGGCCGCCATGCGAACACCCGTGACAACGGCCTCTTGACCTATGTAGAGATGGCAAAAGCCGCCAATGAGACCCATACCGTACATCTGCCCTGCCTTCTCTTCGAATCGGCGGATGAGCAGCATGGTCCGCAACGCGCCAATTTCTTCCTCTTTGCTGAAGGCGGCGGTGTTTGAAGGCATTCCTGATGTCTTCATTCCGGCAGGTTGCCGGCGGACGTGGGATGGTTTGGCGGCCATGAGGTCTCTTTGCAAGAACAAAGCAGCGGATGGCATAGATAGCGCAACGCCAAATGGAATGCGAGCCTGCGCTCATATGCGGGGAAGTTGCACTGAGCGCGCCACACTTCGGGCGCGAGCGGAACGGCCTGCGGATAGGACGGAACGAAGCTCCCGCGTGCCCGCCTTATGCAAGGTATCCGGCTCGGGCCTTGTCATTCACGCGAGTTATTAAACGTGCGCGGGAGGAGCACGACAAGATCGTTGCGGTGAACGCGGCCGAGAATCGCGCGCGCTTGCTCGTCGAGAAGATCGCGGTCAATGACACGGCCAGACAGCTGCGCAATTCTATGACTCCATGAGGCATGCTCAGCCTTAAGCCCATCCAACTCGCCAGTCAGCGCGGCGATCTTGCGCTCGTACTCATCCTTGGTCTTTAGCCCGCGCTCGCCGTTTACGGCATGCCAAACGAAATATGACCCGATCGACCCCGATAGGAAATAAAGAGCCAAAGAAAGGAAGGTAGCGCGTATGCGCCTGTAAACGACCATGCCCTACATTAGAAGCATACCGTAAGCGATCCGTTAACTGTGGGTTGCCCATGTCCGGGGGCAATGCCCCAGGCAGAACCGCCAGAATTCTTGCGAATTCAACGCCGCCAGCGGTCAGATCGGGATATTTTTGGCCTTTGCAAATCTTCGCAATTTGTCGCGCAAGGACTGACCGGCCCGCGCTTCTTCCATAACCGACAGGACGAATTCTTCTGTCTCCTTGAGATTGGTTGCAAGCACCATGGCCTTCACAGGGCCAACGGACGCCGCCGACATCGAAAGCTCCCGGTAGCCCAATGCCAGCAAAACCATGGCTTCCAGCGGTTTGCCGCCGAGTTCGCCGCAAAGCGCTACCGGCTTTGCGTAGGCCCGCGCTTTATCGGCGATAAGCTTGAGCGCCTGCAGGACGGGGCCAGAAAGAGGATCAAACCGAGCGGCGACACGCTTGTTTTCGCGGTCGGCGGCAAAGATATATTGAACGAGGTCATTCGAGCCGACGGATAGAAAATCCGCTTTTTTGCAAATTTCATCGAGCTGCCAGATCATCGCCGGAACTTCGATCATGACGCCGAGTTTGAGGCTTCGAGGCAGCGCGTGGCCATGTTTCTTCAGCTGGCCAAGTTCATAATCGACAAAGGATTTCGCGGTCTCGAATTCTCCGACCGTGGTGATCATCGGAAACATGATGCGCAAGTCTCGCCCCGAGCCGGCGCGGACCAAAGCCCGTAGCTGCGACCGCAACAAGCCAGGCCGGTCAACGCTGATCCGGATGGCACGCCAGCCCAATGCCGGATTTTCCTCCTCGACCTTCTCCAGGTAAGGCAGGACCTTATCCGATCCAATATCAAGCGTCCGGAAGGTGACTGGCCTTCCTCCGGCCGTATCGAGGATGCTTCTATAAAAATTCTCCTGCTCGGTCATCTTTGGCAAGCGCGGCGCGAGCATGAACTCGATCTCCGTCCGGAACAATCCCACTGATGCCGCGCCTGTCTCTGCGACATGCTGAAGATCGACCAGCATGCCTGCGTTCATTTGCAATTCGATCGCGACACCGTCCTTGGTCACCGATGGCACGTCACGCAGCTTCTGGTACTGAGCCTGTTTGCGTGCGCGAAGCCGTGCCTTTTCCGCGTAGGAACGCTCGACATCCGCCGGCGGGCGGAGATGAACATCGCCAAGGATGCCGTCGACGATGATCGCGTCGCCTGGTTCTGCCAAGTCGACGATATTGGGCACGTTTCCGACCGCTGCTATTCCGAGCGCGCGGGCCACGATCGCGACATGGCTCAAAGCGCCGGTTTCCTCGAGGACGAGGCCACGAATCTTCGAGCGGTCATATTCCAGCAACGCCGCAGGCCCCATGGCGCGTGCGATAATGATCGAATTGTCGGGCAGGTTCGCGTGCGAGGCGACAAAATCCTGGCCCGTTAGCTGATGCAGCAAGCGGTTTGCGAGATCGTCGAGATCATGCAACCGCTCGCGCAAATAGGGTTCGGTCTGGCGCTGGAGCTTGGCGCGCGTGTCGTTTTGCACTCGTTCCACCGCAGCTTCGGCGGTGAGCCCCGTCGCCACGGCTTCGCGCAGCCTGCGCAGCCAGCCCCGGTCATGCGCGAACAGCCGGAACGTCTCGAGCACGTCACGGTGCTCGCCAAAACCCACGCTTCTGCTCTCGATAAGGCGGTCAAGCGAGTGGCGCATGGCGTCAATTGCGCCGTCAAGCCTTTGATTTTCCCGCCGGATATCCTCGGCAACGATTTGTTTGACGATGATTCGCGGCTCATGCAGGACAATATGGCCAAGGCCGACACCGTCGGCGACCGGCGTTCCCTTCAAGGCAGCCGGCCCGCGGAAAGCTATGCCTTTGCCTGGCGGCGCAAGGGATTGTACCTCACCCGAGGCGATCATTTCGGCGAGCAGCATCGCCGTTGTTTGCAGCGCCTCGATTTCCTCCTCGGGATAGGTGCGGCGCGCCTTGTTCTGGACGACCAGCACGCCGAGAGTGTTACCGCCGCGCAGGACCGGAACGCCTAGAAACGAAGAATAAATTTCCTCGCCAGTTTCTGGCCGGTATGAGAACGCCGGGTGCAGCTGGGCATCGGCCAGCGCAAGGGGCTGGGCAGTTTCTGCGATCAAGCCGACGAGTCCTTCGCCCTTGCGGAGGTTGGTCACATGCACCGCTTCGCGGTTCAGCCCTTCGGTCGCATAAAGCTCGAGTGTCTCGTCGGCGCGCAGCACGTAGACCGAGCACACCTCCGCGACCATGCTCGCAGCGATATGGACAACGATCTTGTCGAGTCTGGCTTGCGGGCTGACCGGCTCGGCCATGACCTCGCGAAGCCGGCGCAGAAGCAGACGGGGGCCGCCGAAGGTGCCATACATGAGCGTTTCCGGTTTAGACCTCAGGGTTCACAAATCGGCCCAGATTTCGCGTGTTGGTTCGCTGGCTAGCCGGCTTATTCCGGCGCAGTTCCATAAATATTCCCGAGTTCCCGCCGCCGGAAAAAGCTCCGGCAACGCCACCGCTGTTGTGCGCCGTGAGCGGAGTTCAAGCTCATAAGCCCCGGTTACGCTCAAACCGTCTCAACTGAGCGCCGGCTCCCTCACGAGCATCCAATTCCGCCGACCGTCTCCGCCGGCTGTTCCGTCTTTCGCCGATTACCGCCGACTCTGCTAACGCTGCCGCCACCCTGTTTCTATACTCGGGTCCAGCCTTTGGCTTTGCTCGGGCTCACCAGCAAACTCCGGGCCAAGAGCGCAAAAACGATACGGCGGGACGGCGCCCTTATGATTCAAGTTTTGTCCAAGCCATAAAGAGAATGTAACGTTCTTACCGCCAATTCCGTATACGCCGCTTCGATTAAAACCGAGAATTTAATTTCGGAAGTGGTAATCGCCCTTATATTGATGCCTTTTTCGGCCAGCGCTTTGAACGCGCGGGCGGCGACCCCGGCATTGCTGCGCATGCCAACGCCAATAACGGAAATTTTGACCACATCGCTTGCCCCTTGAAGCGCGCTAAATCCGATCTGCTGCCTTGCGTCCATCAATATCTTTTGAGCATGGGCAAAATCGGTAGACGAAACGGTAAATGTGAGATCGGTCACACCCGAGTCCTCGGATGCAACCTGAACGATCATGTCCACATTAATGTTGGCTTCGGCGAGCGGCATGAATATGGCGGCCGCGACACCGGGACGGTCGGCGAGGCGGCGCAATGTGATCTGCGCCTCGTCACGCGAGAAAGCGATTCCGGTCACCACGTGGCTCTCCACGATATCCTCCTCAGTACAGATCAGGGTGCCCTGATTTGAATGGTCCGGATCGTCGAAGGACGACCGGACAAACGTCTTAACCCTGTGCACCATGGCAAGCTCGACCGAGCGCACCT
Organism: Methylocella sp.; assembly: GCA_051986155.1. Taxonomy (GTDB): domain Bacteria; phylum Pseudomonadota; class Alphaproteobacteria; order Rhizobiales; family Beijerinckiaceae; genus Methylocapsa. The sequence goes on along the minus strand of JBPYDY010000396.1, from coordinate 16,048 downwards.
GAAGGACCTTCGCGCCGAGCGAAGCCATCTCGAGCATTTCTTCGAACGCTATGCGATCGAGACGTCTGGCCTTCGGGACAATCCTTGGGTCGGTCGTGTAGACACCGTCAACATCGGTATAGATGTCGCAGCGGTCCGCGCCGATCGCAGCGGCAATCGCGACCGCGCTTGTGTCCGAACCGCCTCGCCCAAGCGTGACAATTCGGCCAGTCTCCTTGTGGATACCCTGAAAGCCGGTGATCACCGCGACCTCGCGCCGCTCTGCGAGACCCTCAATGATGGATGCAGACGCAATATTTTGAATGCGCCCCGCTCCGTGCTCGTTTGAGGCAAAAATCGGCACTTGCCAGCCCTGCCAGGAGCGCGCAGGGATGCCCATTTCCTGCAGAACTATGGCAAGCAGACCGGCGGTCACCTGTTCGCCGGACGCCACAACGGCGTCATACTCCCGTCTGTCGCAGAGTTGAGAGGCCTCGACACACCAGGCGACGAGCTCATTGGTCTTGCCGGCCATGGCAGAGACCACAACCGCAACGTCGTGCCCAGCCTTCCATTCGCGGCTAATGTGCCTTGCAACATTGCGAATGCGCTCTATGTTTGCAACCGACGTGCCGCCAAACTTCATCACTAGACGGGACATCGAGCTAAAATCGCCTCGCCGGAAGGTGAAATTTCGTTCAGAGATTCAGCGGCGCCAGAGCAGCGCGGGCCACATTCATGCAAAGACCGCAGCGCCAAGTCAATGGAATTCCGTGATGGCAAGCCAGGAAACGCTTCACCACGATCCGGCGCTTAATCGCGCAGAGGTCGACCGCTTTAACCGGCTCGGGGCGCTATGGTGGGATCCGCATGGTCCAATGCGCGCATTGCACAAACTCAATCCAGCCCGTGTCGGCTATCTGCGCGAGCTCCTTGCGCGGCATTTTTCTCATGATGGAAGTCCCCGCGACTGGCGCGCTCCGGCGCCGCTCCAAGGGCTGAAAATCCTAGATATAGGCTGCGGCGCCGGGATCCTTTCCGAACCCCTGGCGAGGCTTGGTGCAGATCTGACCTCGATCGATCCGGCGCGCCGCAACATCGAGGTTGCTAAGGATCATGCCGCAAAGGCAAATCTTGCCATCGATTACCGCTGCATTTCCGCCGGGGAACTGGCGGGCGAGGGGCCCAAGTTCGATGTGGTCCTCGCCATGGAAGTCCTCGAGCATGTGCGTGACCTTGCGTGTTTCCTCGAGCAAGCCGCAAGCATGGTCCGGCCTGGCGGGATGCTGGTAGCGGCAACGCTCAACCGCACGTGGAAGAGCTTTGCTTTCGCAATCGTCGGCGCCGAATATGTCCTGCATTGGCTGCCGCGCGGAACCCACGATTGGAACCGTTTTGTCACGCCGCAGGAGCTATCCAAAGGATTGCGAAGGGCGGGGCTGCACGTTAGAAGCGAAATTGGGGCAGCCTACAATCCTCTTACCGGAAGCTGGCAGCTGTCCCATGACATGGACGTCAATTACATGATGGCCGCAGTCCGCCCGGAATGACGCTTTGAGAGCCAAGCAGAAAAAGTGCCGAGACAATGGGTTTTACGGTAAACGAACCAAAGATCATTTGCCCAAATTGCAGAAGCGAAATCAAACTCACTGAATCATTGGCTGCGCCATTGATCGAGGCGGCACGCTTGCAGTTCGAGCATGCCATCGCCGAAATGGAAGCAGAAATCGCCAGACGCGAAGACGCAATCGAAAGGGCAAGGGCAACAATCGACGAACAGATCTCGCAGAAGCTCAAGGCTGGGCAGGAGAAGATAATTGCCGAAGAAGCCAAGAAGGCCCGGCTCATCTTTGAAACTCACATTCACGAGAAAGATAAGCAACTCGGGGAACTGCACCTGATTCTCAAGGAGCGCGAAATCAAGCTCGCTGAAGCTCAGATGACCCAGCTTGAGCTGCTGCGTAAGCAGCGGGAGTTAGATGACGCCAAGAGAGAACTGGACCTTACGGTAGAAAAGAAAGTTCGGGAATCGCTAACCGCAATTCGCGACCAGACCAAGAAAGAAGCCGAAGAGCAGATACTGTTCAAACTGCGGGAAAAAGAAGAACAGCTTGCCTCCATGCGGCGCCAGATTGAGGAATTGAAAAACAGGGGTGAGCGGGGTTCTCAGCAATTGCAAGGAGAGGTTCTCGAACTGCAGATCGAGTCGCTTCTGCGAGATAAATTTCCGCAAGACATTATCGAGCGGGTTGCCAAGGGCGAAGCGGGCGGTGACATCTTACAGCGTGTGAAAGGACCGTTGGGCCAGCATTGTGGATCGATCTTATGGGAGCTGAAGCGAACGAAGAACTGGAGCGATGGATGGTTAGCCAAGCTTCGCGACGACCAAAGAGCCGCCAAGGCCGATATCGCTTTGATTGTCACGAGTGCCCTGCCAAAAGGGGTGGAGAGGTTTGATCTCATTGAGGATGTCTGGATTGCGGAGATTGCTTGCGCGGTCCCCGTCGCGATCGCTCTCCGGCAGTCCTTGATCGACCTCGCGGCTGCCTGCCAGGCAAACGAAGGGCGGCAGACCAAGATGGCGTTGGTTTATCAGTATTTAACGGGCCCACGCTTCCGGCAGCGTATCGAGGCAATTGTCGAAAAATTTTCGGACATGAAGGCGGATCTCGACAAAGAGAGGGTGACCATTATGCGCTTGTGGGCCAAGAGGGAGGCCCAGATTAATTGCGTGATCGAGTCGACCGCTGGGATGTATGGCGATCTTCAAGGGATCGCGGGGCGCGCCCTGCCGGAGATCGGCAAAATTGATGCTTTGCCGCTCGACTATTCTTCGAAACTGGAATCAGACAATGAACCACGCAGATCCTAGCTGCCGGCGGCTTTTCCAAGTGATCGTGTCAGGAAAGATCTGACAGAAAGGCAACAAGGAATGATGTCGGGTCCGCAGTGGCCTATGTCGTGGCTTGTCGCGCTACACATTCTTACTTTTAATCAGGGGTCGCGGATTCCCGCCGCGCTCACCAGCAACATCAATCAATTGCCGCCAGCCCCTCTTTTCAAACTGATCTTGCCGGAGCGCGCCCTGTACCACACCGGTCAGCTCGGCTCGGCCAAGGCCCGGCGGCTGCCGGGCCGCAACGCAGCTTACGATAGTAGGCCCGCAGTCACATCGGAAATTGCTCTTCTGCGTTACCTTTGAGCTTGAACGTAATACATCACCCGGGTGAAGGGATCCATGCTGCCTAAGCCGAGCAAAATGAGCAGCCAAAGCAGGCTTGCGACGGCAAAGAGGCGCACGATCCCGGGCCCCTTCCGAACCTCCATAAAGACCACACCGGCGAGGCCAACCATGAGCACCGCGGGAACCAAAAGCAACGGCCTCAAGCGCGGGTCGAAATGCAAGCGGCTCACGCCATATTGGATGCCGAGCAAGATCAACATCACGACCCAGGTGAGGAGCAATCCGAAGACGCGCCTGCCAATGCTTTTATTGTTGCCCGGAGACGGACTGTCATTCACGGCGGCGAAAGTCATAAGCGGGCTCCAAACCGCCGCCCGCAGAAGCTTCATCATGTTGCCCTCCCGATGAGATAAATCAGCGGATAGAGAACGAGCCAGACAATATCGACGAAGGTCCAGTAGAGGCCGACGACCAGGATGGGGGCTAGATAAGCGGCGGAAAACGCGCCTTGCCAAACCCGCAGTATGACCCAGGCAACGAGGACCAAGCCAACCGCGAGATGCACGCCATGGACGAAAGTTCCGAAAAAATAGAAGGACCAGAAGAGCTTTGCACCACCAGCCAAATCTCCGGTTATGCCGAAGTCTGCGCCAGGGAACATGTGACGATCAAGATCGTCCCGCCATTCGACGGCGAATTTCAATATCATGAAAGCGAGCCCAAAGAGCCAAGCCGCTACGGCGCATATAATAAAAGCGCGCGTCTTGCCTTTTTCGATGAGAACGACGCCGAGGCTATAGACGAGGCTTCCGGTGATGAGAATCACCGTATTGATCGTGCCGATTTCGAGCTCGCTTTGCTCCGCTCCCGCGTCGAAACCGGCCTGATTAAAGTGCCGGGCAAATATCCAAGCAAGGAAAAGCGCACCGAAGAAGACCACCTCTGTGGCGAGGAAGAGCCACATGCCCGCAACGGCGGTGTCAGCCTGATGCGAGGCGCTCGCGTATTGGAACTCATGCGCGACCGCTTCATCATGCATGGCGGTCTAGAACCTCGGCCGGGAGGTAGTTGTAGGGCGGCTCGGTGACGGTTGGGGTGGTCTCAAAATTTTCGGTCGGCGGGGGGGAGGGGGTTTGCCACTCGAGACCGGTGGCGTGCCAGGGATTCGCGCTCGCCTGCTTCCCCTTGAGCAGCGACCACGTGAGGTAGAGCAGCGGCAAGAGATAGCCAACGGCAAGAACCGCCGCCCCCGCCGAGGAGAGGACGTTCCAAACCTGGAATTCTGGCGGATAGGCGTGATAGCGCCTCGGCATGCCGAGATAGCCGACTATGTATTGCGGGAAGAACGTGAGGTTGAATCCAACGAAGATGATAAGCGCGGCCGCGCGACCCCACATTTCGGGATACTTCCGGCCGGTGATTTTTGGCCACCAGAAATGCAGTCCCGCAAAATAGGCGGAAACCATTCCCCCGACCATTACATAATGGAAATGCGCGACGACGAAATAAGTGTCGTGCAGGTGAACGTCGGCGGCAAGCGTGGCGACATAAAGACCGGTGAGGCCTCCCATCGTGAAGAGTCCGATGAAGCCCAGCGCATAGAGCATCGGAGAATCGAAACGGATATAGCCTTTGTGCATCGTCCCAAGCCAGTTGAAAATTTTGATCGCGGATGGCACCGCGACCGCGAAGCTCAAAATCGAGAAAACAAGCGCCGAATAAACCGATTGGCCCGTCACAAACATGTGGTGGCCCCAAACGAGAAAGCTGATGACGGCGATCGCGACGGAGCACCAGACGACGAATTTGTAACCGAACAGCTGTTTCGACGAGAAGGCTGGGATGATCTCGCTCACGACGCCCATCCCCGGCAGGATCATGATATAGACGGCCGGATGGGAATAGAACCAGAAGAGATGCTGGAAGAGGAGCGGGTCGCCGCCGATCGTTGGATCGAACATGCCAACATGAAAGATCCGCTCGAAAGTGAGGAGGAGAAGCGTCATCGCCAGAACCGGCGTGGCAAGCACCATAATGACGCTTGTGGAGTAAAGAGACCAAAGAAAGACCGGCATTTTGTACCAGGTCATCCCCGGCGCGCGCAGGCGATGGATACTGACGATAAAGTTGAGGCCGGTCGCGATTGAAGAGAAGCCCGTGAGGATGACCGCAATGGCTGCAAGGGCGACATGCCCTTTGCTATAAAGGGAGGACAGCGGGGTGTAAAAGGTCCAGCCGGTATCGACCCCGCCCGCATAAAGCGCGACGAGGAGCACGCATCCCGCAATCACGAATAGATACCAGCTGAAAAGATTAATCCGCGGAAAAGCGAGATCGCGGGCGCCAATCATCAAAGGAACAAGGAAATTTCCCAATGTGACGGGGACTGCGGGAACGAGGAAGAACCAGACCATTACCACGCCATGCATGGAAAACAACCTGTTGTACGTCTCCGCCGACCGGATCATCCCTTGCGGATCGAGCAGATTATAACGCACGAACGAGACCGCTATGCCGCCAATGAAAAAGAAAATCGTGATCGTGAGCATATACAAAATTGCGATTCGCTTGTGGTCCGTCGTGAGCAGCCAGCTGCGGAGTGTATGACCGTCTTCGAGGTAGGATTCCGCGGCCGCAGGTGCTTCGATCTCGGCAACGCTCATAGCTGCTTCTCCGGTGCGAGAGATTTGATATAGGCAACGAGCTTCAAGACATCGTCCTCGCTCAAGATTCCTGAGAACGAAGGCATGATCGGCGGATAGCTCGCGACCCGGCGCTTTTCGGGAGTGAGAATGCAATCATGGATGTAGCCATCGTCGGCAGTGACAACCTGGCCATCGACGAGGGTGACGGGGCTGCCGTAAAGCCCCGCGAGCGGCGGCGCGGGAACCGTGCTATTTGACTGATTCCCGCCCGCGCCATTGCCGCCATGACAGCCGCTGCACCCGTTGCGCATAAAAAGGATCTTGCCTTGCTCCGCCAAGGTCCCAGCAGCGCCGTTTGCCGCCAACCAATTTTCGTAATCGGCCTCAGACATCACGACGACCTCGCCAACCATCCGGCTGTGCCCGGTCCCGCAGAGCTGGTTGCAAAACAAATGATAGGTGCCGGGCATGGTGGCTTCGAACCACAAGCTCTCGTAGCGCCCCGGCACGACATCGTGCCTGATCCGGAAGGCAGGCACCGCAAAATCGTGGATCACGTCTTCCGAGGTCAAGACGAGCTGGATCTTGCGCCCGATGGGAACATGAAGCGAATTGATCTCGCGCTGTCCGCCTTCATGCTCGATTTTCCACATCCATTGCTTGCCGACGACATAGATTTGCAGAGCTCCGGCAGGCGGCCGGAAGAGCCGCACATAAAGATCCGCCCCCCAAACAAAGAGCCCGAAAAAGACCACCATCGTGGCGATGGTCCAGGCGATCTCGAGCCGCCAGGTTTTTTTCATGATTTGGCCGCGATCCATGGGGTTCGTCGCGCGGTATTTGAAAGCGTAAATGAACATGAGACCGAAGACGAGGATAAGGATCGCGATGGATGCCAAAACCAGGGCCAGCATCAAATAATCGCTCTCGGGAGCGCTGGTCGACGCCTGTGCGAGCCAGAATTTCATGCCCGCCTCTCCGCCAAGCGGGCGCGCAGGATGAGGACAGCAACCGCCGCGATGGTGAATGCTGCGGCGAGCCGCAACAGTTTCATGATGGCGGGCGTGTAGCGGCCAGTTAGCGGGTCGTAATCAAAACAAATTAGAAGTATGGGCGAGGGCGCACGCGCGATAGCGCCCGATTTCGCGCGGGCGACGGCTTCCCGTACTTCGACAGCCGCGTAACCTACGCCAAGGAGATAGCTCGATACCCGGCCGTCCGGTGTGGCGAAGACAACGCCCGCGGGATGAATGAAAGTGTTCCTCTGCGGATTGAGGCGCGAGCGGAAGCCAACCGCATCGGAAAGGGCTGCGATGGAGGCCGCTTGCCCTGTCAGGTAGTGCCAGTTTTCCGCCGCGCCCGGCGCAGGATGGCTCTCCATATCCTTCTCTTTCGCGGCAGAGGCATCGGCGCTCGTCTCGGAAGGATCGATGCTTATGGCGGCAAGAGAATAGTCCCGGCCGGGCCGAAAGCCTGCGGTGCTGAGCGCGTCGAGAAGGCTCGACCGCACGATGCCGCATAAATTTGGGCAGCGGAAATAGCCCAGCGCGAGGATGAGCGGCTTATCCCCTAAGGTGTCTTCGAGGCGCACGGCGCGGCCGGTGCTTTCTTGCAGCGCGACGTGCTTTGGGAGCAGGTCTCCCAGCTTCTGCTCGTAGGCAATTCCCTGTTTCGCCTGGTCCGCAGACGCGCAAAGCGGCAGGGGCGCCAGCAGCAGCAGTTGCGGCAGGAGCAGCAGCAGCGGGCGGAGCGGCTTCATGAGGTTTCTCCTTGGGCAGAGCGGGAGCAATTTGCGCCTGCAAGGCGGGAGGCTTTTCGGGCGGCGCTGGCCAGCCGGGGATCTTTTCGCGCGCGATGATGCGCATCGCCTCCTCAATCGAGATGTGGACGGCCCCCTTCGCTTTATCTACCCATCCCGCGCTGTTGAGGCGCTGCATTTCCTCGGCATAGAACTTCTGCATATCGGCGCGGGGATCGCTCTGCTGGCGGGGCAGGGGATAAAGCGGCAGGGGCCGGTGCAATTTCCAGTCGCTCATCGAGCGCGGATAAAGCAAATACGCGACCAAGCCGAAAAATACGACAGTGGCGATCAGCCCGGCGGCACCGATCCAAATGAACCATTCGCCGACGTCGCTGTCCTCGTGGCGTGCGGGCTCTAAAGATTTTTCAGACATATTGATCCACCTGCCCGGCACGCCGCAAAATGCGCGCGGCGCGAAACGCTAAGGCTGCGGCAATTCCGGCAGCGCCGATCATTGCCAAAACCTCGCTCGCTCCAATGCCGCGCCCCGATTCGGGAATGACGATCCACCAGCCCCGCACAATTCCACTGAGTATGAGCAGGGCGGACGCGCAGGCGATACCCAGCCTCGTCTGTTGTATTTTCGGCGACAGCAAAATAAAAAAGGGGAGGAAGAAATGCCCGGCCGCTATGCCAGCTGCCACGATGCCCCAGCCACCCGTCGAGCGCAGCATGTACCAAGGCGCCTCATTCGGCAGGTCAGATTGCCAGATGATCAGAAGCTGAACGAAATCGAGATAGGCCCAAAAGATAGCGAGCGCGAGCAGCAGCCTGCCAATGTTGCGCAGCGTCTTGCTTGCCGGGGGCTGGGCGATGGCGGCGGCAAATGCGGAGATCGAGAGGGCAAACAGCCCCATTCCCACGATCGCGATGAGGCCATAATCGCTTGAGACAAAATGCGGCTCGAGGGACATCGTGGAATCGATCGCCGCATAGGTGATGGTGAGAGCGAGCAGGATGAGGCCAACGGGCGCAACCCATGCGAGCTTCGTTGAAGATCCGCCGCGGCGCAAACCCATGAGGATGGCCAGGGCCAACGCAAACCAGATGACGAAATAACCAATGAGCCGCCCGGCGAATGCGGGCAAGTTCAGATAAAATGTGTTGCTGAGATGCGCGGCAATATCGGGCCGCAACCAGGGATAAAGATCGCGCGCGACGAAGATGAGGGGGATTATGCCGAGCGGCAGAAGTACTATGGTGGACATGCCTGCAAGGAGCGGCAGGCGGGTCGCATAGCCCCAATCGCCGCCGGTCAGCGCATGGATCAAAAGGAGGCCGATGCAGCCGAGCGGCCAGCCTGCCCAGGTGGTGTAAGCAGCAAGCCAGGCGTGCGGAAAAGCTGACGGCATGGAATACGCTAGGACGGCCGTGCCTGCCAGTCCTGCCGCGGCAGCAAGCCAAGCGAGGGCTTCTGCCCAGCCGCGGGCGATCATCGGAGCGCCTCCCGTTCACTCGAGCGCAGATCGGCCATCTTGGCATTCTGGCTGCGCTGCAAGGCCCGGATATAGGCGGCGATCGCCCAGCGGTCGCGCGGCTGCACGCGGTTCGCATAAGAAAACATGATGCCGTGGCCATTCGTGATCACATCATAGAAATGCTGTACGGGCGCCTCGCGCAAACGTTCGATATGATAGGAAGGCGGCGGCGGAAAGCCGCGCTGCACGACCATGCCGCGGCCGTCACCGAGCTCGGAATGACACGGCGTGCAGTAAATTCGATACCTCTCCTGGCCGCGTTCGAGCAGCGCCATCGTGACGGGCGGAGCTTCAACCGGCATTTCGCGGAATTCCGCCGTTCCGGATGGCACTTGCGCAGGGCCGGGAAGCGGGAAATAGGCCTTTTGCTTCGGCTGAAGACCCATATCATCGCAGCCTCCAAGCGCCATTGCGCCCGCCAAAAGCAGCAGGAAGCGTTTCATGCGGGCATCTCCGTGTCTGGTTTGGACTGGAGGCTGTCCAGTATCTCGCGCGCTTGCTCGCGCGCCTGCGCATAGGCGGAGCGGACCACGACAACCCACCGGTTGCGCATTGCGTCGCGCATCAATTCGAATTCGTCGACCGGATCGTAGAGCTTTGGTATCCGCGCGGCAACGAGGTAGGCAAAAAACCCCCCCAGCATCGCGCAGAGCACGCTGACTTCAAACGCGATCGGAACAAAGGACGGCCACGATAATTTTGGCCGGCCGCCGATGTCCCAAGGATAGGCGCTAGTATTGGCTAACGCTTCCATCGCAAACATGCCGCAGACACCGATGAGCCCGGCGGCAAGCATTGCAGTGGGAACCCAAGATTTTTCCGGCGCGCCCTCGACTGCTTTGGGCGTATATGTCCGCACGGAGTTGATATTGGCAGCCTCGAGCCCCACCATGGCTCTCCGCAATTCTCCTTCCGTTTCGAAAGAGGCGGCGATGCCGGCGTTCGTTAGCTCGATTTTCATCGGCATGGCGGCTTCCAAACGCTGTTTTGGGGGTGAGACAAATTCCGGCTGAAGGGAGGCGGTCGCGTCAGCCGTCACGGCGCTGATATCGCAGGGCGGAGGGACAGGCTCCGGCAGGGATTCCGGGTGGAATTCGCATTCTGGAGGGTCGCACATTGCTTCCAAATTACGGTCGTAAACGAAAAGGGTTCCGCAGTAACCACATACGATCTCGTTCTCGTCTCCCATGTCGATAAAAATATGCGGATGGTCGAAGGGCGGCAGATCTCCGGCGCACATAAATTTCCTCACGCGGATACGCACCCGCCCAACACCGGTGTTGTCGTGAAAATAGGGGATGCCATTCGCAACCATTGGCCTGTCCGATTGCGCGAAACTGCGCTGCGCCCGCCCGCAGCCAATTTTCACGTTAGCTAACCTGCGGTCTCTGCCTGCATAATCGAAGCACCTCTGCTTATGCGCCCTGCTCCTCCTGTTCGCGGCTCTGAATTAACCCGCGCATTTCGGCCATTGAAATCGCTGGCACGAACCGTATCGCGACCAGGACTCCGGAAACGAACAGCCCAACCGTGCCCCAAAGAGTCGCCCAGTCCCAGATGGTGGGGGTGAAGGTGCCCCAGGCCGAGGGCAGATGGCTGCGGCGCAGACTCATCACGACAATGGTGTAGCGCTCACACCACATACCGAAAATCACAAGAAGCGAAACAATGAATACCAGCGTCTGACTGAGGCGGCAGCGGCGGAACCACATGAGTTGCGGGAGCGTAACGTTGAAGACGATTGTCGCCCAATAAATCCAGGCGAGGGAGGATCCGGACACTTTGGCCATGAAGTTAATCTTGTCGGCTTCGTCCCCGCTATAGAAAGTCATGAATGCTTCCATCATGTAGGAATATCCGATGCATATGCTGCTCACGAGCAGCAGCTTGCAAAGAACATCGAGATGATGGCCCGTAATGTAGCTTTCCAAGCCCAACAGGCGGCGCAAAGGAATGGCCCAAAGGAGCACCATGGCAAAACCGGAAAGCAATGCGCCGAAGACGAAAAAGGGCGGAAATTGAGTCTCATGCCACCCGAGGGTGGCGCCGCCCGCGAAATCCAATCCCACAATACTGTGCACGGAGACAACGAGCGGCGCCATGATTGCGGCCATGATGCCATAGGTTGGATGATAGTGCCGCCATTGCCGCTCGGAGCCGCGGAATCCAAGCGCCAAGACGCCATAAAAAATTTGCTTCCCCCGCGATGTTGCGCGGTCGCGCATGCTGGCAAAATCGGGGATGAGGCCAAAATACCAGAAGAAAATCGATGTGGTGACATAGGTGAAGATGGCAAAGAAATCCCAAAGCAGCGGGCTGCGAAATTGCGGCCAAATCGTCATGATGTTCCAATAAGGGAAGAGCCAGTAGAACAGCCATGGCCGGCCGAGATGGAGAATAGGATATATGCCGGCGCAGGCGGCTGCGAAAAGTGTCATGGTTTCGGCGAGCCGGTTGAGCGAGGTCCGCCACTCGACGGCGCACAAATAAAAGAGCGCGGAAATAAAAGTCCCGCCGGATGCGATCGCGATCCACCAAACATAGCCGATCAGCGCATAGCCCCACATCACCGGCCAGCTGACACCCCAAATGCCGATCCCTGCGTAAAAGAGCCAGGCAATCGCGGCGATCAGAATGGCAGTCCCCAAGGCAAAAGGAGCGATCAGTATGTACCACCAGAGAAACGCGCGTCTGCGCAATGCATTGGCGCATATTTGATCGGTCATCGAGCCCATGGTCGGGCCCGGCAAAACGACAGGATCGCCCGCGCGCGGCCGGATAGGCTCGTGGCGATTGTCTTCCGGAAATAACCCTTCAGAGAAGGGGACATCTGTCATTCTTTGCCTCCCGCAATTGCCAGATTGGGGTTCGTTATGCGCCCTTCATAGGTGGTGCGCGGATAGGTGCCTTGGCCTGCGAGCAGCGTGTAATCGAGCGGGCTCGCCTTACGCTTTACGACCTCGCTTTTGGAGTCAACCAGATTCCCGAAAGTAAATGCCTGCGTCGGACAGGCCGCTTGGCAGGCGGTCCGCACCTCGCCCACCGGACGGTTTTCGCGGTCGGCCGCGATGCGCGCCTCGGCGATCCGCTGGATGCAATAGGTGCATTTTTCCATCACCCCGCGCCCGCGGACGCTCACGTCGGGATTGCGCGCCTCGGATGGCCTCTGCTCTTCGCGCGCGTAGCCGAAAAAGTTGAAGCGGCGCACTTTATAAGGGCAGTTGTTGGAGCAAAAACGCGTGCCGATGCAGCGATTGTAAATCTGCACATTGAGGCCTTCTTCATCGTGAACGGTGGCGCCAACCGGGCAGACCTGCTCGCAAGGGGCCTGCTCGCAATGCATGCAAAGCACGGGTTGAAAATAAATATCGGGGCGGTCCGGGCTTCCTTCGTAATAACGGTCGATGCGCAGCCAGTGCATTTCGCGTTGCTGGATCACCTCATCCTTGCCGACGATGGGGGTGTTGTTCTCCGCCATGCAGGCAACGACGCAGGCATTGCAGCCGATGCAGGCATTGAGATCGACGCTCATCGCCCATTGGGCGGGGCCTTCCAGCTTCCAGTGATAGAGATGCGGCACTTGGCCCGCGACCGAAAGGAAATGGGGATCCTTGAGAAAGTCAGTAAGCGTCCCATGCCGCGCATAATCTTCGGTTCCGCCGAAGATCAGGTGATGGTGATCGGTCGAGGCAAGCTCCGTATGGCCCGGCGCTTTCTCGACCGAGATGGCGCCTTCGCGCTCTGTCAAAGGGTAAAAGTTGAAGCCCGCGCCATTTGCTACCGAGCCCGTGACCTCGCGGCCAAAACCGAGGAGCGCGATGACAGTATCGGCCGCCTGGCCCGGCACGATCCAGGCCGGCACAGTCACGCTCGTATCGCCAATCGACAGGCGGACCATGTCGCCATTGTTAATCTTCAACTCTCTCGCGCGCACCGGCGCGATGAGAAGCGGATTATCCCATGTCAGCTTGGTGAATGGGCGCGGCAGCTCTTGCAGCCAAGAGTTATTGGCATAGCGCCCGTCCCACAGAGACGGGTCCGGCCGGAAAAGGACGTTAAGCGGTTGGGGTGCGATTTCGGGGGGCGCCTTTCGCCCGGCATCGGGGCGCAAGGAGACATTGGCTTCCGGGCTCGCCGAGTTTGGAATAACCCCATCTGCCAGCGCATCGTGCCAGGCTTCATCGAAATTGGGTCCGAGGCGGCTCTGCCAGGTTTCTTTCACAATGTCGAGAGTTTCAAGCGGAGCAGGCTCCATAAACAGGGCGAGCATCGTATGGATAGTTGTGCCGTTGTAGAGGGGAAGCGCCTGCGGCTGCAGAATGGTCGCGGTGCCGTCATAAGCTCTTGCGTCGCTCCATCCTTCCCAGCCGTGCGCCATGGGCACGGCCCAGCTCGTCGCGTGGCTGGTCTCGCTCGGGATGGAGGTAAGTGTGAGACTGAATTCGGCGCGTTCGAGCGCCTCAGCAAATCCGAGCCCTCCAGGTGCGGTGTAGACCGGATTGCTGTCGAGGATCAGCAATGTGCTCACCGTCCCCGCTCGCATTTCCCTGGTCAGTTCGGCCAGTGACACTTCATGGCCGCTTGATTTATGCGCGATTGGCGCGACCAGCTCCATCGTGGATCCGCGGGCACCCAGCGCTTCATTGATCGCAAGAGCGAGAGCATGCGTCTCCGGAGGCTGGCCGGGTCCCGCATGGATAAGGGCGCGTCCGCGATTTGCTCGGAGATCAGCAATCACCTCGCCGGCCCACGCCGGTGCCTCGGCCGGCGGCGGCCCGCCGAGGATTCCTGCCGCCAGCGCAATCATAATTTGGCGGATCTCACGCGGACCGGCGATGAAGCGGTGATCTGCGACCGCCCCAATCAGCGTCGGCGCCGGCTCGGCTGCGTAAATCCGGCTCATCTTCGGGCTGCGGACAGGATTGCGGCGGGAGGCAAAATCCCGTGCGAAGCGCACATGACCGGGCGCGGAACTCAAAAGATCGCTGTCGATGGCGAGGATTACGTCTGCGGCATCGAGCTTCGGCACCATTTCCACCGGCTGGCCATATGCAAGGGCTGCACCTTCCAATACGTTGGTGCGCGAGACGGGTTCCCATTGGGTCCAACGGGCTTCAGGGTACATTTTAAAGAGCGCGTCGATCTGTACGGCCAAAGTCGGCGACGTGATCGTGCCAGTTAGAATGCGAAATCCCGCTCCATGGCTCTCCGTGATCTTCGCTCGCTCCGCGACCAACGCGTTTTGCAATCTTTGGTAAGTTGCGGGCATGCCATGCTCGGCAATCGCCCAGGCTCTATCCGGATCATAAAAGCTGAGTACCTCGGCCTGGGCGAAGGGGTCTGTCGCGCCAAGGCTTGCCGGGTGAAGCGGATTGCCCTCCACTTTGATGGGCCGCCCCATGAAGTGTTTGACGGTAATGCCCGCGGCATAACCGCTCAACAGATGCGCCGTGGCATAGATGTTAGGCAAGCCGGGAACGATATTTGGCGCATTCTTCACCGCCGGAATGAGCGTCCCCCACGGCGCCCAATCGCATCCGCCAAGCCCTGACATTGCAATGGCGGCGGTCATGAGCCTGATCACGCTGCGCCGGTCGTGGGATGAGGCAAGGGCCTCGGAGAGGCCTGGAAATTCCGCCTCCGCGCGGGCAATGAATGCGGGATCTGCCGCCAGCTCCTTGAGACTGCGCCATTGGCCGTTCAGCGGTGGCATATCGAACAATCCGTAAGATCGCGGCCGCCGATGTGATACTCCGCCATCAGTGCCTCGGGTGAAGGAGTACTCTCGCTTCTCTGCCATTCGGTGTTGTAGATCTGATCCTTTGGGCGCAGATTGGGGCCCGGATCGCGATGGCATTCGAGACAGAACCCCATCGTGAGCGTCTTTGCCTTGTAGGTCAGCGGCATGCGGTCCACCGGCCCATGGCAGCTCGAGCAGCCAACGCCTTTGGCAATGTGAATGCTGTGGTTGAAATAGACGTAATCCGGAAGATCGTTGATCCGGTTCCAGACGATCGGCCTGTCTTGTGCGAGGCTATGGCGCACGGGCGCGAGCATTTTGGCATTCGTCCAAATTTGTGAATGGCAGGTCATGCATGTGTAGGTCGGCGGCAGGCCAGCCGTGGACGATACCTCGACCGATGTGTGGCAGAAGCGGCAGTCTATTCCAAGGCCCGCCACGTGATGCTCATGACTGAAAGGGACGAGCTGCTCGACGTGCCAGCCGACATGGCGCGCGTAATTCGTGCGCGGAAAGAAAAACCACCACCCGATCCCAAGCACAGCTAAACCCGCGATCACGGATAGGGTCAGCGTAGCCCACAAGTTCGCACTCGGCCGGAAGATGGCGGCCATTCAGACGATCCTCCGGCTACAGCTGCCTCTCTACCGTGTCAATTCACACGCCAAGATTTGGTTCCGCCTGCAACGCCGGCCAGCTTGCGGTAGGCCAACCGTCAGCGATAGCGCGGGCCTGCTGGCATGAGGGAGGCTGCGCAGTTTTTGCTCTTTGGCGGGAACCTTCCACGCGCAGCCGCTCCAACTCGCACCAAAGGTTGGCAGCTGACGCCGCGCTAGAAATTGATCCGGCGCAAGAATGTGGCCGCGCGCCGCGCGATCGCATAATTCACGATTACGTTTCGTGCGCGGCTCTTGCCTGGTCTTATTCAAACCTAGGCTTAGGCATCGGGCTTTCTTCGCCTGCACGGTGCAGGCCGGCTTATTTTTCCTATCATTCTCGGGTTGGGCAGTGCTGTGCCGGCTGTCGCCAATACCATCTTCTTCTGCTTGACTTCTGCTCGGCCGAGTTGCGTTTGAACGGCCCGAGCAATCAGGCCGAACGCCCGCACGCTATTGGAACAGGCGGAGTGCGTGTTATGTCTTTATGCCAAGCTAAGAAATTTTTCCGGCGCCACGCTGATCGCAACCGTGCCCTTTCTTGGCGCGCCTAAAAACCTTGGAG
>JBPYDY010000395.1:0-27585 GCA_051986155.1 Methylocella sp. | reverse complement strand
CTGAGCGCGGCGGCGATCGAGCTACCCGGGATTTCGAAACCCGCCGGGCAGCCGGGCAAGATTTTATTCGCGGTCGCGCCCAATGACGCTTCGACGTCGCTCGATCAAATCATCGTCGACGCTGGCCCCATTCAGGCCCGCGGTAGAATGGAACTCGGGCCCGGATTTTCTTTAATTGCGGCGGCATTTCCTCAGGTGAAAATGTCGTCGGGCGACGAGTTGAGGGTCGATGCGACAGGGGCCGGCGACACTTTGAAAGTGGTCGTTCGGGGAACCGCGATGGACGCACGGCCGTTTTTCAAATCGCTCATATTCGACCCTCCAAAAGGTGCCAGCGCCGAGCCGAAAATTGCCGAGGAGCACGGCACCGCAAGCCAACCCAAGGAAATCGAATTTGATGTCAAAGCCGACAGTCTAAATGGCCACCATAATCGGACAATTTCCGGGGCCGAATTGCGGTTTGCCAAACGCGGCAGACAGATTAAACAATTCACTTTTTCTGGCACTTTTGGCGCGGAGCAAATATCAAGCAATCTCGTCCCAGGCGACACGGCGCCGCGCCTCACCCTGGTGTGCGAGGATGCCGGCTCGCTGTTGTCGTTCCTCGACCTTTATGACCACATGGAGGGCGGGCATCTATCGGCCGGCATGCTGCTGGAACCGGATGCACTAACGGGCGTTCTGGTCATCACCAATTTTGTTTTACGCGACGAACCAAGATTGCGCAGGCTTGTAGCGGAAGGCACGCCGCATCCAGACACTTCCGGGCGGCAAAACAGCTTGGATACCACCGCGGTCGCCTTCAACAAGCTGCAAGTCCGTTTTCAGCGCGACGGAAGCCGCCTTGCCCTGAGCGAAGGCACCATGAATGGCGACGCCATTGGGCTGACCGTGGATGGTGCCATTGACTATGCGCATGACATAGTCGACATGAAAGGAACATTCGTTCCCGTATATTCGCTCAACAATATCTTTGCGAAACTCCCGGTCGTTGGTCCTATCCTCGGGGGGCGTTCCGAGGAAGGGCTTATCGGATTGAACTATCGGATCACCGGCCTTGCGAGCGCCCCCACGCTCAACGTCAACCCGCTTTCGGCCATCGCGCCGGGAATCTTCCGGCAGATATTTGGCGTTGCCGACTTCGATCCAACGAATCCGCAACGGTAGGCTGCCATAGCCAACTTTGGTGCCAAAGAAAGGGCCGGGAGCCTCGATGCCGCGCAACCGCTCTGCCAGAAACACAACGGGAAAATCTGTCGCGCCAATTTCGCCCAGAAGACGCAGTCCGCCAACTTCACGCGGGCCAAAGCCCATGCTAATAGCAAGGGATTGGAGAACCTTCCGCCGTCATGGCCGGGCTTGAGTCCGCGATCCAGCCCCAAAGTCCGGAACGCGAAATGCCCGGCTCAAGGCCAGGCATGACGGGAGAATGAGCTTCTTTCACAAAGCACGCCTGGCTCGCTCGCGGACCCAATCCGCGCGGCGCCCGGCCCTTAGCGCAGGATCCGCAGCATGAGCCAGACCGCCCAAAGCCCGACCCTCCAAGATTCGTTTTTCACGGCGAGGCTCGCCGAGGCCGATCCCGAGATCGCCGAGGCGATTGAACTTGAACTTGGCCGCCAAAAGCACGAGATTGAGTTAATCGCTTCGGAAAATATCGTCTCGAAGGCCGTGCTCGAAGCCCAGGGCTCGGTGATGACCAACAAATATGCCGAAGGCTATCCCGGCCGGCGCTATTACGGCGGCTGCCAGTTCGTCGATATGGCCGAAAACCTCGCCATCCAGCGCGTGTGCCGGCTGTTTGATTGTAAATACGCCAATGTGCAGCCAAATTCCGGCAGCCAGGCCAACCAGGGCGTGTTTTTGGCGCTGATGCAGCCGGGCGACGCTTTCATGGGGCTCGATCTTGCCGCTGGCGGGCACCTGACCCATGGCTCGCCCGTCAATCTTTCCGGGCGCTGGTTCAAGGTCGTGCCTTATGGCGTGCGGCGCGACGACAACCGGATCGACATGGAGGCGTTGGCGCGGCTTGCCGAGGAGCATAAGCCAAAAGTGATTATCGCCGGCGGCTCGGGCTATCCGCGCTTTTGGGATTTTGCGGGTTTCCGCAAGGTTGCCGACTCGGTTGGCGCCTATTTCATGGTCGATATGGCGCATTTTGCCGGGCTCGTTGCGGGCAGCGTGCATCCCTCGCCCTTCCCGCATGCCCATGTGGTGACATCGACGACTCACAAGACTCTGCGCGGCCCGCGCGGCGGTCTCATCCTCACCAACGACGAGGCGCTTGCCAAAAAGATCAACTCGGCGATCTTCCCCGGCCTCCAGGGCGGACCCTTGATGCATGTGATTGCTGCCAAGGCGGTCGCCTTTGGCGAGGCGTTGAAACCCGAATTCAAGCTTTACGCCAAACAGGTCGCCGACAACGCCAAGGCCTTGGCGGCTTCACTCATGGAGCGAGGCTTCGCGATCACGACCGGCGGCACGGACAATCATCTCATGCTCGTCGATCTGAGGCCAAAGCAGCTTACCGGCAAGGCGGCGGAGGCGAGTCTTGGCCGCGCCGGAATCACCTGCAACAAGAATGGCGTGCCTTTCGACACCGCGCCGCCGATGGTGACCTCGGGCATCAGGCTCGGGAGTCCTGCCGCGACCTCGCGCGGCTTTGGCATTGCGGAGTTCAAGAAAGTTGGGGACCTGATCGCCGAAACCTTGGACGGCCTTGCCAAGAACGGGGATACGGGCAATACGGCGGTCGAGGCCAAAGTTAAGGCTAACACGGCGGCTTTGACCGCGCGCTTTCCGGTCTATTGACGCCACGGGATCTAAGCGCCGCAAGGTGCCCGGAATCTGCTTTGAGGCCAATCCGCAATGCGATGCCCTTATTGCGGCAGTCTCGAAACCCAGGTCAAGGACTCGCGCCCGAGCGAAGATGCCGCGGCGATCCGCCGCCGCCGGGCCTGTCCCGATTGCGGGGGCAGATTCACGACCTTCGAGCGGGTGCAATTGCGCGAGCTGACGGTCGTAAAAAAATCTGGTCGCCGCGTGCCCTTCGACCGCGACAAGCTCACGCGCTCAATCGAGATCGCCCTGCGCAAGAGGCCCGTCGACCCCGAACGCAGCGAGCGGATGGTGAGCGGCATCGTGCGCCAGCTCGAAAGCCAGGGCGAGAGCGAAATCCCAAGCGAGCGGATCGGCGAGCTTGTGATGGAGGGGCTTCGCGCGCTCGATAGCGTCGCCTATGTGCGCTTTGCCTCGGTCTATCGCAATTTTCGCGAGGCGCGCGATTTCAATGCCTTGATCGACGAGCTGGCGAATGGCGCTGGCTTGCCTCCCGATGAACCAGCGAATCGGCCTGCGGCCAAGACCCCCTCGCCGAGCAAGGCATGAGCCAGCCGGAAGAGGATTTGCGGTTTATGGCCGCCGCTTTGGCGTTTGGCCGGAGGGGGTTTGGGCTTTGCACGCCAAACCCTTCTGTCGGCGCGCTCGTCGTCAAGAATGGGGTGATATTGGCGCGCGGATGGACGAAGCCCGGCGGCCGGCCCCATGCGGAAACCGAAGCCTTGCGAGACGCGGGCGGCGATGCGAAGGAGGCAACGCTCTATGTGACCTTGGAACCGTGCAGCCATCATGGGCAGACGCCGCCCTGCACGGATGCGATCGTTGCGGCGGGAATCGCCCGCGTTGTTTATGCGATCAACGATCCTGATCCGCGCGCCTGCGGACGCGCCGCCCGGATCTTGGGGGATGCGGGCATCGCCGTGACCGCAAACGTCCTCTCCGAGGAAGCGAAGCGCGCGCATCTCGGCCATTTTTTGGGGGTCACAAATCAGCGCCCAATGGTGCACTTAAAACTTGCGTTCACGTCCGATCACTACACCTCGCGAGCCGACAGCCAGGAACGCCTTCTAATCACAGATGAGCCCGCCAATGGCCTGGTGCATGTCATGCGCGCCATGCACGACGCAATCATGATTGGCGTTGGCACGGCGTTGGCGGATGATCCTCTGTTGACGGTGCGGCTTCCTGGCGCCGAAGATCGCAAGCCCTTGCGGATCGTGCTCGATAGCGATCTTCGCCTGCCGCTTTCGTCCAGGCTTGTTGCGATGGCGGGCGAGATCCCAACGCTTGTCATAGCAGGAGAAGACGCGAGCGAAGAGCGGGCGACGCGGTTGCGTGCGGCGCATATCGAGATCGCCTCGGCGCGGCGCGGCGCGGCGGGGCGCATCAAACTTGGGACCGCGTTGAATCTGCTGGCGGCGCGTGGCCTCACCCGGATCTTCTGCGAGGGAGGGCCGCGGCTGGCATCGGCGTTGATCGGCGAGGGGCTTGCGGACGAAGTCACGCTTCTCACTTCTCCAAAACCTCTCCTTGGCAAGGGGGTGGGACTCGATGCGGTGGCGGCTTCCGTGCTTGGCGATCTTCACCGCTATCACGTTGCCGAGACCCGCATGATCGGCGCCGATAAACTCACACGCTACGAACGAATAGACTAAATGTTCACCGGTATCGTCAGCGACGTGGGCGTGATCGAAGGCATCGAAGTGCGCGCCAATTTGCGCCGCCTGCGCATCGCCTGTTCGTACCCGGCGGAAAGCATCGCGCTGGGTGCGTCAATCGCCTGCGCCGGGATTTGCCTCACCGTGACCGTTCGCGGCCAAAGCAGCAAGGGCAGCTGGTTTGAGGTTGATGCCGGGGCCGAAACGCTTGCCCGCACGACCGCCGGACGGTGGAAAATTGGCACAAGGCTCAACCTCGAACGGGCTTTGAGACTGGGCGACGAACTCGGCGGCCATATGGTGACCGGCCATATCGATGGCGTGGCCGAAATTGTTGCGATTGACGATTTTGAGGGAATGCGGCGCATTGATTTCAGGGCGCCGCGCGATCTCGCGCGTTTCATCGCAGAAAAAGGCTCGGTCGCGCTCGACGGCACGTCACTTACAGTCAACAGTGTCGAAGGCGATCATTTTTCGGTGCTGATGATCCCGCATACACTGAAAGCGACAACTTGGCGTGAAACGCACGTTGGCTGTGACGTTAATCTCGAGGTCGATTTGATGGCCCGCTACGCCGCGCGATTGGCCGAGGCCCCCAGCACGCAGCAGCAAAGAGCTTAGCAGTCCCTTGCCAATTACACCAAATTCCCGTGCGCTATGTCCGCTTCGCATATTTGGTGAATCGTCCGGTTTCGGTTTGGGCATTGATCTTCAGACCACAGTCTGCTGCAGCGCACAAAAATTTCGGCTGCGCTTTCCCTCTTGCGCGCGGCTAAAATCGTTGCAAAAGCTACAGTCGAAGCAGCTCCGGCGAGCAAAAAGGTGCGCGTATGGCTGAAAACGATGAGAAATCCGCGGGCCCTCCCGCGAGGGATTACGGCGAGCACGAAAAAACCTACCCGCTGTTCCTCCGACGGATCAGATATTCCGCCGCGGGCATCGCCGTTGTCGTCGTCTTCCTGGCAGTTCTCTTCGCCTAACATTAACTCGACTGCTGACCTATTCCCGAACCCATGGCTTGACCGGCCGGCAAGAATCGTGCTGGGTCACAGCTTCCAGCATTCCCGGAGCCATAGATGATCATCGCTATTCCCGCCGAGACCGATCCCTCCGAGGCCCGGGCCGCGGCCACACCGGAGACGGTGAAAAAGTTCGTTGGGCTTGGCGCTGAGGTCAGGGTTCAGGCAGGCGCCGGGCTGAAATCCGGTATACCTGATGCTGACTACGCCCAGGCGGGTGCGGCGATTGCGTCCGGCGCCGCGCCAACCGTGAAAGATGCCGACATCGTGCTGCGTGTGCGGCGTCCTGCGGCAGGGGAGATTGCCGGGGTAAAGAGGGGCGCCGCAATCGTCGCGATCATGGACCCTTACGGTAACGCCGACGCGCTGAGATCCGTGGCGGGCGCCGGAGTCTGCGCCTTTGCAATGGAGTTCATGCCGCGCATCACCAGGGCGCAGCCGATGGATGTCCTCTCAAGCCAGGCCAATGTCGCGGGCTACCGCGCCGTCATCGATGCCGCCTCCGAATATGGCCGCGTCATTCCGATGATGATGACGGCAGCCGGTATGATCCAGCCGGCGAAGATCTTCATCATGGGCGTGGGGGTCGCCGGGCTGCAAGCAATTGCCACGGCCCGGAAGCTCGGCGCCATTGTGACGGCAACGGACGTGCGGCCTGCCACCAAAGAACAGGTCGTTTCGCTCGGCGCAAAATTCATCGCCATCGAGGACGAGGAGTTCAAGCAGGCCGAAACCGCCGGCGGATATGCCAAGGAAATGTCGGCAGGATACAAAGCCAAGCAAGCGGCGCTCATTGCCGAGCACATCGCCTCCCAGGACATTGTGATCTCGACGGCCCTGATCCCGGGCCGCCCGGCGCCGGTGCTTATCACCGCCGCGATGGTCGAATCAATGCGGCCTGGCTCCGTCATTGTCGATCTCGCCGTCGAGCGGGGCGGGAATTGCGAGCTTGCGAAAGCCGGCGAAACCGTCATATCCAAAAACGGCGTTAAAATTATCGGGCGTTTGAATCTCGCGGGCCAGGTGCCGGCCACCGCCTCGTCGCTCTATGCCAAGAATCTTTTGGCTTTTGTCGAGACAATGATCGACCAGAAGGCCAAATCGCTGGCAATCAAATGGGACGACGAGCTCATCAAGGCAACTCTGCTCACCAGGGATGGCGTCCTCGTGCATCCGAGCCTGGGTTGAGGTTGAGCGCAACGTCCGGGCCACTCGTCCTAGGGCTCGGACGACAAGACAACGATAAGATCATCAATGTGGAGGGCAGGAGATGGTACCAGGTGTCGGTCCGCAATTGCTGGATAAGATACAGGCCGTTACCAAGGTTGCAGACAGCGCGCAGGCCTATGCCGACCAAGTTTCGGCCGCGGCCGCTGCGGCGAGCGGCGGGGCAATCGATCCTTTTATTTTCCGGCTGGCGATCTTCGCGCTCGCCGTCATCGTCGGCTATTACGTCGTTTGGGCGGTGACCCCCGCCCTGCACACGCCGCTGATGTCGGTCACCAATGCGATTTCCTCGGTCATCGTGGTTGGTGCCCTTCTCTCGACAGGTATCGACCCCGGGTCGGGCCTTGGAGCAGACACCGCGCGGACTTTCGGCTTCCTCGCTCTCGCCTTGGCCTCGGTCAATATTTTTGGCGGATTCCTCGTCACCGAGCGGATGCTGTCCATGTTCAAGAAAAAGGGCTGAGCCGATGCTGAACGCAAATATTGCCGCCCTTTTTTACCTTGTGTCCGGGATCCTGTTCATCCTCGCCTTGCGCGGACTCTCTTCGCCCGAGACGGCAAAGCGGGGCAACCGCTTTGGGATTTACGGGATGGGGATAGCGGCTGGGACGACCTTCCTCTATCAGCTTCCATGGAGCTTCGGCTCATTTTTCTGGGCGCTTGTTGCCGTTGGCGCCGGCGCCACAGTGGGCATTTGGCGCGCCCGCACCATCCAGATGACGGCGATGCCCCAGCTCGTCGCCTTGTTCCATGCCTTGATTGGCCTTGCTGCGGTGCTTGTTGCAGCGGCCGCGCTTTATGCGCCCCAAGGCTTTGGGCTTGGCGTCAGGGGCAGCATTCACGGCTCGACCCTGTTCGAAATGGCGCTCGGCGCCGCGATTGGCGCGGTCACTTTCACCGGCTCGGTGATCGCCTATTTGAAGCTTGACGGAAAGATGACCGGCAACCCGATTCTTCTTCCCAACCGGCATAACATCAATATCGGCCTGGGCGTTTTTCTCGCGATATTGATTTTGGCTTTCCTGCCCACCGAAGCTCCTTTTGCCTTCTGGCTGATCGTCCTCGTGTCCTTTGCGCTTGGCGTTCTCCTCATCATCCCGATCGGCGGCGCGGACATGCCGGTCGTGATCTCGATGCTCAATTCCTATTCCGGATGGGCAGCGGCCGCCGTCGGTTTTACGCTGGCCAATCTCGCTTTGATCATCACCGGCGCCTTGGTCGGTTCCTCGGGCGCTATTCTCTCCTACGTCATGTGCAAGGGCATGAACCGACGTTTCATTTCGGTTATTCTCGGCGGCTTTGGCGGCGATTCGACCGCGCCCGCAGGTGTCGCCGAGACCGAGGCGCGCCCGGTCAAGCAAGGCTCTGCGGAGGATGCGGCAAGGATTCTGTCCGCCGCGAAGCGTGTTATTGTCGTGCCAGGTTACGGGATGGCGGTTGCCCAGGCGCAACATGCGGTGCGGGAAATGGCAGACCTTTTGAAGGCAAAGGGCATCGACGTCAAATATGCCATCCACCCGGTCGCTGGCCGCATGCCGGGGCATATGAACGTGCTTCTTGCCGAAGCCAACGTCCCCTATGACGAGGTCTTCGAGCTCGAGCACATCAATCCGGAATTCGCCGAGGCCGATGTCGCCTTTGTGATTGGCGCCAACGACGTCACCAACCCCGCGGCAAAGACCGATCCGGCTTCGCCGATTTACGGCATGCCCATCCTCGACGTGGAGCACGCCAAGGATGTGCTGTTCGTCAAACGGGGGCTTGGCGCTGGTTACGCCGGCGTCGAGAATGAATTGTTCTTCCGGAAGAACACGACGATGCTTTTTGGCGACGCCAAGAAGATGACAGACGCCATCGTGAGGGCGCTGGGCTGAAGCGGCCAAGCGTTTCTCGTTCAGGCGAAGCGGCGCCCCGTGCTGCCCGAAGACGGGCGAGGGCAACGCGTGATCGGCCCATCCACATCATCAAGGACGCGAGCCATAGGGCTGTTGGCAGAACTCCCTATGGCATCCTTGACAGAATCGATCCCCTCGCCAAACTCGCCGCCAAACGATGAAGGACGAGCTACGAGCTACGGATTTCATCGGGCGATGTCAGTCAAATCCAATTCTTTGCACGTCAGCCGCGTGGGCAAAGGCGGGGGTCCCGAAACGTCAGCGTAGGCCGCGCCACAGCTCCTTTCGAGAAAGCCCCAATCAACGGCTTGCGCAGGTGATCCATATCGGCGGTGTGATCAAGCCGCGCCCTTGAATAAATCGTTCTGGCTGCTATCCCGCCGCTCCTTCGGCCGCATGGAATCACGTTCTTCTGCTCATCCGAAGCGAAACAGAATCACCGCCAACGCTGCCGATCAATTTGCAAGAAAATCCGTGCGCAAGGAGTCAATACCCGCAAATACGAATATCTGCGCCGGCCAAAAACCGATGCTCGCTCAACCCTTCCGAAACCTTCACGGCCGTTTAGCCTCGCCCGGGCGCGCCACCAAGGCCAGTGCCGCCGGCAAGCTCCCCTGGCGACAAGATACGGTCGAAAATTCTGCGAACCGCCGCACGCTGCTCACCAAGTGCGCATTCGAGCGCGCTGAGTGCTGGCTCGCCCCCGGCTTTCGCGATACGCCGCTGCACGGCCTCATTTGCCTCGTCAACATTTGCGCCGGGATCGAGCGTCAGTCGTTGAATCTGCGTGACACCAGTAAACAGCCGGTAGGCGTGCTCTAAGATGCGCGCATCTTGCGCGTCGAGCAGTCCGCACTCCCATGCCTTCTCGATCACCGTTAAAGGGTGCGTGCATAAAATACCCGGCACGGCATGGGCGTTGCAAAGCAGAAGATACTGGACCAGGAACTCGATATCGATCAGTCCCCCCGCCGCGAGTTTTAAGTCCCAAGGATCATCCTCGCCTTTTGACTGTGCGATCAAGCGGCGCATGGCGTAGACATCCTCGCCGAGCCTGGGTCCGGGAGTCCGCATGAGCAAGGCACGGATCAAATCACCGGTTTGCGCCATTAGGGAGCTGTCGCCCGCAATGGGCTGCGCTCTCGTCAAGGCCATCCGCTCCCAGGTTTCCGCCTGATCGCTCTGATAGTCGGCGAAATGCGAGAACTGGGTTGCGAGTGGACCCTGCCGGCCGGAAGGCCGCAGCCGCATATCGACCTCATAGAGTCTCCCGCGCCGCGTCGCGACACTGAGCGCAGAGATGAGACGCTGCGCAAAGCGAGTATAATACTGGAGCGCGTGGAGCCGGCGCGGGCCATCCGAATCGGGCCGCGACGGATCGAAATCGTAAATGTACACCAGATCGAGATCGGAAACGGCTGTCATTTCGCGCGAGCCAAGCTTGCCAAGCGCCAGGACAATCGACCTGCCATTCGCCACTCGGCCGTGTGCCTCCACGAAGACTCGTTCGACATGCGTAAAACAAGCGCCGATGATACTCGAAGCGAGCGCCGAATAGGCAAGCGCCGCCTCAATAGGATCGATCGTCGCAGACCACAGCCGCAAGCCGATCGGGAACAGCTCCTCCTGGGCAAAATCGCGTGCGGAATCTAGGAATTCCTCGGTCTCGGCGTTGCTTTCGAGGAGCTGCCGGGCACGCTGGCGGAAGGCATTTTCATCGAGAGGCGAGCTTAGAACATTTGGATCAATCGCCGAATCGAGAAGATGTGGGCGGCTCATGACCGAGCGGGCGAGCCGCGGCGCGCCGCCAAGAATTTCGCCAAACAATTGGCAAATCGGCGGGTTGGACTTTAACACCGAAAAGAGTTCGGCCGCGGCGGGCATTTTCGCCAATGCGACGTCAAACGTCGAAAGTGCGGCATCGGGATCCCCCGAATAGCCGAATGCCTGCAAGAGCGAAGGAACGAGCTCGGTGAGAACCTCCCTTGCGCGCGGGCTACGGACAGCCGGACGGCGGCCGAAGTGCCAGCCCCGGATCGTCTCGGCGGCAAGCGGCGCGTTTTTAAAACCCAGGCGCAGTAATGTTTCGAGAGTTTCCGGGTCGTCTCCAGCCCCCGTGAAAACAAGGCTGCCAGCAGCCACATCGAGCCGCGGTGAATGCTCGAATAGCCGTCCGTAATGATGCGAGACAAGCTGCAAATGGTGAGTGACATCGCCGTAAAACTGGCTTTGCCGCGCGTAGCCGCAAAACTTGGCAAAGGCTTCGAGTGCCATTTGATCTCGCGGCAGGCGTTGCGTTTGCTCGTCGGCCACCATCTGCAGGCGGTGTTCGATTGCGCGCAAGAAAAGATAGGAGCGCCGCAGATCGCTAACCGCGTCGCGCGTGATCCACCCCTCCCTGCCTAGTTCATCAAGCATATCAAGCGTCCGCGCGCCCCGCAGACCCGGCCTTTTGCCGCCAAAGACCAATTGCTGGGTCTGAACAAAAAATTCGATCTCGCGGATGCCGCCGCGCCCGAGCTTCACGTCGTGGCCGGCCACGGCAATTTCTTCGTGGCCGCGAAACGCGTGAATTTGGCGCTTCATCGCGGCAATGTCCGCGATCGCGGCATAGTCAAAATATTTCCGCCAGATAAACGACGTGAGCTTGGAAAGAAATCGGGTGCCGAGCGCCACATCCCCGGCGACAGGCCGCGCTTTGATGAGAGCGGCCCGCTCCCAGTTCTGGCCAAGGTTCTCGTAATAGGAATAGGCAGCGGGCAAGGAGATTGCGACCGCCGTCGAACCGGGATCGGGGCGCAGCCGCAAATCGACGCGCAAGACATAGCCGTCGGCCGTCCGCTCCTGAAGCAGCCGGACGAGTCCCTTGGTCAGGCGGGTAAACAGCGTTGCGGGGTCAACCGCTCCAGCAACCATCCCGCAGTCGGGATCGAAGAAGACAACGATATCGACATCACTCGAATAATTGAGTTCGCACGCGCCAAGCTTCCCAAGCCCCAGTATCACAAGACCGCAGCCAAGCTCGGGGCTTGCGCAATCGCCAAGGCGCAGCCGGCCCGCGGAGGCAGCCTCGCGCAACAGGTAGCGAAGCGCCACCGATATAAATCTGTCAGCAACGGTCGAAAGCGCCGCGGTCGCCGCGACGACATCGAAGACACCGCCGAGATCGGCGAGCGCAATGACAAGCGCGGTCTCCTGCTTGGCAAGGCGCAGCGCGCGCATAAGCGTGACTTCGCTCGATCCTGGACCCGTGGCTTCCTCCAACTGGCAAAGACAGGCCTTAACGAACTGCTCCGGCGCGGTCTCGAGACATCGCCGAAGCCTGCCGAAATCGGCCGTTGCAAGGCGCCAGAGGAAAGGCGAATGACAAGCAAGAGCCAAAAGCAGATCGCGCACCCGCGGCTCATTGGCGAGATCTTGCAGGCGCTCATTGCCGGGCATTCTCAGAAACTCGGCAAGGCGCGACCGGCCGAGGGGCGAATCGTCGGGATAGGGCGCCGCCCGCAGCCGCTGCCAAAGCGGCAACGCGGTGTCATCGCCGGACGGGGTCACACCGCCTCACCTGGCCTTGCGAGCGTGAGCGACGTGCGCGGCGGCTTTTGCTGTAACGGAGCGGCCGGAAGAGAAAGAACGGCGCGAAGCCCCGGCCTGTTGTCTTCGATCCGCAAACTTCCACCGTGGAGTTGCGCCACCGCCGCCGCCAGCGAGAGGCCGAGCCCAGAGCCGGGCCGCGAGCGCGCGTTTTCGAGCCGGACAAATCGATCGACAACACGCTGACGGTCTGCTGCTGCAATGCCCGGGCCGTGGTCCGCTACGATAAATTCAATATTGCCGCTGCTGCTCTGCACCGCGAGCTCGACGGCCGGCGCCGTTTGATGCGGGCCGAGAGGTGGCGCATCTGGGCGGCCATATTTCAGCGCATTGTCAATGAGATTTGCGACCGCCTGACTGGTCAGCTCGCGGCTTCCATACAGGCAGAGCCCTGGCTCGGACGAGACCGAAATGCGCACGCCGCTTTGTTCCGCAACCGGCTCATAAAGCTCTCCCACGTCCCGTGCGACGGATCCGGCATCGAAGTCGCTCATGGATTCGCGCCCGGCGCCCGCCTCGGCGCGGGCGATGCTCAAGAGCGCGTCGAAGATTTGGATCGCCCGCTCGGACTCATCCAGCGCCTTTTCGAGCGCCGCGCGATATTCCTCTGAGTTCTTGGCCGAGCGCAATGCCTGCTCCACGCCCGCGCGCAATCTCGTCAGCGGGGTCTTGAGGTCGTGGGCGATGTTGTCGGTGACTTCCTTCAATCCGGCCATCAACACGCTGATCCGGTCGAGCATGGCGTTGAAATTCTGCACCAGCCGGTCAAACTCATCGCCGGTGCCGGCCAAGCGCAGCCTCCCCGACAGGCCGCCCGCGACGATCGCCTGCGCGTTGGCGTTGATGGCGTCGACACGCAACAAGACGCGCCTTGCGATCCATAATCCGCCGGCCGTGCCGATCGCCACTAGCCAAAGGAGGGAAGTGACAAGCGTGTGGCCAAGAATCCCGCGCAACTGCTCCCCTTCCTCAAGATCATGGCCAAGCAGCAGGTGGAAGCCGCCTCCCAGCACGAACACCCGCGCGAGCGCCCGGTGGTTTCCGTGCATATCCCCCATGGGTTGGTAGTTCGTCTCGATTGACCCCGTCGTCCCCATAACGGCCGGCGGAAGGCTCGCGATATTGCCCGCTATCGGTTCCCCGGCCGCCGTCGTGACGAGATAGAGACCGGCCCCGGGGCGGCGGGTCCGTCTTTGGATGATATTCACGAGGCGGTGCAGGCCGCCCAGCGAATATTGCTCGGAGAGTTCCGCGGCATTCGCGTCGATGGATCGGGCGATCTGTTCCTCAATGAGGCGGCTCATGTTCCAGCCGACGCTCTCGATCGCAATGCCTGCGCCAATCGCGGAAATCGCCAAATAGGCAAGCGACGCCTTGAAGACCGTGGTGCGAAAGAGCTTAGCAAGAGCCATCGCGGATCATATACCCGGCACCGCGTATCGTGTGGAGGAGCGGAGGGTCGAAACCTTTGTCGATCTTGGCGCGCAGCCGGGAAATATGAACGTCGATGACATTGGTTTGCGGATCGAAATGGTAATCCCAGACGTTTTCCAAGAGCATGGTGCGGGTGACGACCTGCCCAGCATTTTTCATCAAATACTCGAGCAAGCGGAATTCCCGCGGTTGCAGCGGGATTTCCTTCCCCCCCCGGGTGAGCTTGTGCGCGAGCCGGTCAAGCTCCAGGCCGTCGACGCGATAGATCGTCTCTTCGCTGGCCCCCGCGCGGTTGCGCCGTGCGAGCACCTCGACCCGGGCCAAGAGCTCCATGAACGCATAAGGCTTGACAAGATAATCGTCACCCCCCGCCCGCAGCCCCTTGACCCGGTCGTCCACCTGCCCAAGCGCGGAAAGGATTAGCACGGGAGTTGCGTCATTTTGCGCGCGTAGGGCGCCGATGAGCGTGAGCCCGTCCAGCTTCGGCAACATCCGGTCGATGATCAAAACGTCATAGGGCTCGTCCCGGGCGCGCGCGAGGCCTTCAAGGCCGTCGCCGGCGTGGTCGGCGATATGCCCGGCCTCGCGAAACGCCTCGATCATATAGCCTGCCGCTTCGGCGTCGTCTTCGACAATCAGGATGCGCATGGCGATGGCTTATAACCTATCTCCGCGCAGAGCAGCAGGCCGGAAGTTGCCTTCCGGCCTGTCGCCTTCGTCGGCCGGCAGCGCTACGGGGGTGGGCGGTACCGGCCTTTACCGAGCCTCGGGGACGGGAGGCTCAGGAAGCTGGATTGACGGCGATCGCGACGAAATGCGTGCCGTCGCCGCTCTTGACCCGCAACAGAACCGCCTTGCGATTGTCCTTCTTCGCGTCGGCAAGCGCCGCGGCAACGTCCGCGGGCTTACTCACCGGCCGGCCGCCGGCTTCCAAAATGACGTCTCCAACCTGCATGCCTTTTTGCGCCGCCGCACCATCTGGATCGATGTCTGCGACAACGACCCCTTGGTTCCCCGCTCCCTGGATGCTGGAAGCCGGGGCGAGCGTGAGACCCAGGCCCTTAAACACATCATTGCCCTGGGGGGCGCTTGGCCCAACGCGCGCTTCCTTCTCTTCCGGCATCGAACCGAGCTTTACCGAGACGGTCTTCTCCGCGCCATCGTGCCAATAGATCAAATTTGCCGTTTTTCCGGGGCCGAGCGCCGCGACCTTCTTGGCCAGCTCCCGCGGGCCATCGACGCGCTCGCTGTCAATGCCGAGAATCACGTCGCCCGACTTAATTCCGGCTTGGCTTGCGGGAGAACCCGGCGTCGCTTCGGCGACCAGAGCGCCCTTCGGCGATTTTAGCCCCATGCTGTCGGCGATTTCCTGGGTCACCGGCTGAATCTGGACACCGATCCATCCGCGCGCGACGACCCCTTTCTCTTTCAGCGCGGCGATGACAGTTTGTACGGTCTCGGCGGGAATGGCGAATCCAATGCCGACGCTTCCGCCCGAAGGCGAGAAAATCGCGGTGTTCACGCCGACCACCTGGCCTTGGGAATTGAAGGTCGGACCGCCCGAATTGCCCCGGTTCACCGGCGCGTCAATCTGCAGGAAGTCGTCATAGGGGCTCGCCCCAATGTCGCGCCCGCGCGCCGAAATAATGCCAGCGGTCACGGTTCCCCCCAAACCGAAGGGGTTCCCCACCGCGATCACCCAATCGCCGACCCTTGGGACAGTCTTGGCAAACTCCACATGCGGATAGTTCCCGCCTTCCTTGATCTTTAGGAGAGCAAGGTCGGTTTTCTTGTCTGTTCCAACGACCGTTGCGGGAAGGTCTTTGCCATCGTCCAACGTCACGGACACATCCGTCGCATTCTCGACGACATGATAGTTGGTGACGACGTAGCCGTCGGAAGAAATAATGAACCCGGAGCCCTGCGCTTGAGTAAGATGGGGCCTTGCGTGTTTGTGACCGCCGCCTTCCTCGCGGAAATGCTTGAAGAAGCGTTCCAGCGGATCACCCGGCACAATTTGCGGGACGTCGAATTCCTCGGCCATCTCGGCCGTTTCCGTGGTCTTCACCTTGACGGACACCACGGCGCCGCGAACATGCTCGACGACGTCGGCAAACGACGTCGGTGCAACCACCGTCGCGGTTTGCCCGCTCGAGGCATCGGCGAGCGCAGCGCTGCCCCCGGCATTTGTCGTGAGAGCCAATGCCAAGATGGCAGCCGAACCAAGCAGAATCGCCCGCCTCCTAGGCCGCCGGCGCAACCCCAAAGGCGGCGAACTCTCGGGCTGTTGAATCCAAACATGAGCCATTGACTACTCCATTTCAAAATGAACGGGCTACACTCCGTCTGCTGGCGATCAAGATAGGGATGCAAGGCCTACCTTGCCATTTCGGCCGCGATGAAATTTTGGTAAGATTGTCGTCTGCCAAGGAGGCGTCCGCAAGGCAAAGCGCGCAGCTACTCAAATATGGGCGGACATCAACGGCAAGTCTTTTACCAGAGCGCATCACAGATTCGTGAGCTCGGCCCGGCTTGACTTTGGCTGTTGCTAGTTCGGCGGGACCCAAAACGAAGCGCCGATGCCAATTTCAGAAGCCTCAGTCCGAATTACCGGCATCCGCGTCCGGACCGGCAGGATAATAGCGCTGGACAGGCTTTCGGCGGCCCTGCGGCACTGGGATGAAGCCGGGCGGGGGTCCGACCTCGACCGGCTCGCCGAGGGGCGGCAGCGCCGCTTCCGGCTGGTCGTGAACGGTCTCCGCCTGCTCTTCGCCGCCTGCGGGCGAATTCTCGCCGGGCTGAGGGTGGCGGCGGGACGATTTTGCGGCCGGACCCGAGACGCGTCCCTGCTCGGCAGGCCTCGTCTCGGCGGGTGCGGCTTCGAGCCCGGCCTCGAGCGTGCCGTCGCCCTCGCAGCCGGTCAGCCAGATGTCGTAAATCGGATGCTCGATTCCGTGCAGGCCGGGACTTGCCGCAAACATCCAGCCGGAAAAGATCCGCTTATATTCCTTGGCCCCGGCAACCTCGTCGACCTCAACGAAGGTTTCGGTCTGCGGCGCCTCCGTGGCGGGACGGGTGAAACATGCCCGCTCCGTGATTTGCAGCGTGCCGAATTGCACGGTTTCGCCCGCCGCGGCTTCAAACGCGATGGTGCGCCCGGTAATCTTGTCCAAACCTGCAAAGACCGCGCGCGGATGCTTGATCCTGGCTGCGCAAGCGGGACCGGAGGCAGTCATCGTCGAAATGACAAGGAAGCCAATAAGATAACATAACCGCGTGAGCGACTTTTGCATTAAAGGTTCGGTCATAGAGAATTCGGAGACGACATGAGAAATCTGGACGTGAAAAGCGGGACATAAAAGTGGCGATTTTGAGCCACCCTGGCATGGAGTTCGGAAATAGCGGCCCTCAAGTTCTCAAAATTGGAACAGTGCCGGTCACGTCAGTGCGGTAGTTCCACTTCAGTTGCGAATACATACGGTCATTACGCCCCAGTTCGTTGGGTTCTAAAGTAATATTTGTCGAAGGCACCACTCGCCCTCCGAATCCACGTCGTCCAAGGAGTCTAGGGTGAACACCCTACGAATGTCGTGTTTCGAGGGTTGTTGCATGGTAGAGCTTTAGTCCTCGGCATCCAGGCCTCGTCGCCGCTGGCCGCCGGAGGCTTAATGCGGCCGCTCTCCGGCCAGGAACGCGGGCTGACGCAAAAGGGTGGCGCGGGTTCTTTCCCGCACGGCACGATCCAGCTCGAGCGCATCGGCAACGGTTTCGGGCTCGCGCGCGGCGCCGCCCGCAAGCGCAAAATTGCATGCCTGTTCCACTGTCCTTGCAATTTCACTGAACGAAATAAGCCGGCGCAGGAAGGCATCGACCGCAACCTCATTGGCGGCATTCATGACCGTTGGCAAGCCCTGGCCCGTGCGCAAGACCTCTATTGCCACTCGCAATGCCGGAAAACGGTCCAAATCCGGCGGTTCGAAGCTGAGCTGGCCAACCGCTGCCAAGTCGAGCCGCCGCGCGGCGGTCTTCCTGCGCTGCGGATAAAAAAGACAGTGGCCTATCGGCACCTTCATGTCGGGCGCGGCAAGACCCGCGCTGACCGAACCGTCGGCGAAGGCAACAAGCCCGTGCACGACGGATTGCGCATGCACGACAACGCTTAGCCGTTCCGGCTCGATAGCGAACAGATGATGGGCTTCAACCAGCTCCAAGCCCTTGTTCATGAGCCCCGCAGCGTCGACGGTCACTTTGGGGCCCATCGACCAGTTGGGGTGGGCGAGCGCCTGCTCGGGCGTAGCCCGGGCAATGGCGTCGCGCGTCCATGTCCGGAATGGTCCGCCGGACGCGGTCAGCATAATCGTCTCAATCTGATCGATGCTGGCTCCGCCCAGCGCCTGGAAAATAGCATTGTGCTCGCTGTCGACCGGCAGCAACTTGGCGCCAGCTGACGAAGCCTGCCGCATGAAGGCCACACCCGCACAGACCAAACATTCCTTGTTTGCGAGCGCGACCGTGCGGCCGGCGGAAAGGGCAGCGGAGGTTGGCCTCACTCCTGCGGTTCCGGCGATCGCCGCCATGACGATGTCGGCCGGGCGGAGCGCGGCTTCGATGACCGCCTCGTCTCCCGCGGCAGCAGCGATCGGGGTGCCGGCCAGCGCCTCCTTGAGTTCAGCATATCCCGTTGGATCGGCGAGCGCAGCGAATTTCGCGCCAAGTTCCCGCGCGAGCCGCGCTAGAGCCAAAGGATCTCGGCCTCCGGCGACAGCCTCGACCTCGAAAGCGCCGTCCGCGCCGGATATAATTTCGGCCGTTGATTTGCCGATCGATCCGGTCGCGCCTAGGATGACCACCCTGCGCTTTTCTTGCGGTACCGCAAGTTCTGGCCGCCACCGCATTGTTTGTCTCCATCGAGCCCCGCGAATCTCAGACAAAGAGCACGCCGGCCAGGGCGGGGCAAGAGGCCTGGCTGGGTTTGCGGCAGCGCCGCGTTGCGCGAAGCGACGAAAAATCGTTGCATCGATCCAGGCTGTGGCAGCTGGGCGTTGCATTGCAAGTTGACAGAGCGAATGGCGACGGCGATTCGGCGCCCCGCGACAAAAAGGCCGCCGCAATTCCGAGGCAGCGGCTGACATCTCCATCGCCGTCAATTAGGAGTTGGCGGCGGAACTGCCGCAGATGGAGCACGGTCAGCATGCAGCGCGCGAGAGAAAGAATCTTTAACCTGCCCCCCGTTGTCCTTTGGACCGTCGCGCTGCTCTTTGCGATCGAGGGCCTCTGCCAGCTTGTTTCGACTGAATCTTATCTCGATATTCTTCAACGCTTCGCCTTTGTGCCGGGGCGGTTCACCTTTGCGTTCGATCCCGCCCGCGTGCCGCTAAGTTTTAACGGGCTTCCGGGAGATCCAGACGCGCGGGCAGAAGCCGGGCAATTTTTCCTTGGCAACGGCAAGCCGCAATGGTGGACGGTTGTCACCTATGCGCTTTTGCACGGCAGCTGGCTGCATGTCGCGGTAAACTCGGTGTGGTTTGCGGCCTTCGGCTCGGCCGTCGCCCGCCGGTTCGGAGCCGGACGTTTTCTGCTTTTTTGCGTGGTTGCGGCCATTGCCGGAGCGTTTGCGCATTACCTCACCCATATGAAGGATTTGGAGCCGGTGGTAGGTGCTTCGGCCACGGTCTCGGGCGTCATGGCGGCCGCCACGCGTTTCGTCTTTCAACCGGGGGCACCGCTTGACGAGCGGCTCGGCTTTTCCCAACGGGCCCCTGAAGAATTCGCCTACCGGCTGCCTGCGCTTCCGCTGCGCAAAATTTTTTCAAGCCGCAGCGCGGTCAGCTTTCTTCTCTTCTGGTTCCTGGCAAATTTTCTGTTTGGCGCCGGCCAGGCCCCGGCTGGAATTGAAAACGCGGCAGTGGCCTGGCAGGCCCACATCGGCGGATTTATCTTCGGGCTTTTGGCTTTTCGCTGGTTTGACCCCGCCCCTCCCTATTCCCTTCCGCCGCGCCCGCAAGCGATGCCCTGGGATTAGGTTTGGCGTTTCAAGTCAGAAGCGGCCGCTTCCTTTGCGGATGCGGAGGCCGATCGCGGCGAAAGCAGGCGATGATTTCGACATGCGGCGTGTGGCGAAATTGATCTATCGGCTGGACATAGCTGAGGTCAAAGCCGCCGCCACAAAGGATCGCGGCATCGCGGGCAAAAGTTTTGGCATTGCAGGAAACGCCCGCGATAAGAGGCACGGAGGATGCCGCAAGCGCGCGAACTTGGCTCTCGGCCCCCGCGCGCGGCGGATCGTAGACGACGGCGTCGAAATCGTCGAGCTCAATGGGGCTCAGCGGTTGACGGAAGAGGTCGCGCCGGGCGACCTTAACCGGCCGCCACGGCGCCGCGCTGCGGCTTTCGCCAAGGCCGAAAGTGCTCGCTCGTCAAGGTCAACAGCGCTGACTGCCGCAAACTCCGCCAGCCGAAGCGCAAACGTGCCTATGCCCGAAAATAGATCCGCAATCTGTTTTGCCCCGGCCATCTGCGCGCAGACCCGCCCTGCGAGGGCTTCCTCACCCGCCTCGGTCGCCTGCAAGAAGGCTCCAGGCTGGAGAGCCACCGCGGCCTTGCCCATCGCAACGAGCGGCATTCGCTGGACCAATATGGCTTCGCCGTGGTTCGAGAGTCGGGCGAGGTCGTGCTCCAACGCGGTTCGGACAAGGAGTTTTCGTTGCCCTTCACCGAGCGGCCCATAACCCTTGAGGTTAACATCAAGACCGGATGCCGTCGCGGTAACGAGAATATCGAGCGGTCTTTTGGCGGCGGCAAGCGCCTGGCCAATGGCACGCGCAGCTGGCAAGGCGTTCACGAGTGAGGGCGCAAGCAAGGGGCAGGAATCGATTTCGACGATTTTATGCGCGCGCGATTGCATGAAGCCTGCCGCGGACCGGTCTTTCGGATAACGAACATGAAACGTCGCGCGGCGGCGCCCTCGCCCATGCGCGTCAATAAGGTCCAATACCGGGCTTGAGAGGCCCGCCCGGCGTAAAGCTTCGACCACAAGTTCGCGCTTCCATTGCCTATAGGCGGGCGCCGCGAGCGTCTGCACCGCACAGCCACCACAATCGGTAAAATAAGGGCAGTGCGGCGCGATGCGGTGGGGGCTAGCCTTTACAACCTCGGCCAAGATGCCGCGCGAACCTTCGATGCCGGCTATAATGGTTTCGCCTGCCAGGGCATAGGGAACAAAGACCAAGCCGTCAGAGGTGCTCGCAACCTCTTCGCCGCGTTCGCCTATACGCTCGATGGTGAGTCTAGTGCAAACGCTGCTCATGGGCAGTTATTTTTGCCGAGTTTAACGGTTCGCCAGTCGTCAAAGCCCGCAATGGGCTGCCTGGAATGTTGCTCGCCAAGATGACGCTGGCTGCGGCCAGGCCGGCGATCCCCGCCAAGCGATGAAGAGCGTTTCATCGAACATTTTGCTGTGCGCGCGCGAAAACACTCGGGTGCGCGGCGAGTACGGCACGGTGCAGTCAGGACTCAGGCCGTCTGCGTGCCGCCGCCCCCTTCGCCGCTCCTCAAATGCGCCCATATCCTCGGGAGACGTAGATGAAATTGCAGCTTTGCGGTCCGTAGTCTACCGCATTCACAGCGCCAATCATGACAAAATGCGTCATGATTTCCTTGACCTCGGTCAGACAGCAGTCGAATATCGCACCCGCACGTCTTAGCACCGGGGCGCCGGTTGCGAGCTTGGTCCATTCGCCCCAAGTGAAGCGTTCCTCGAGATGATGACCGGTACGGCCTGCAAAGACATCGGCCAGCGATTCCTGTGACGCGACAAGGGTGTTGATGCAAAACACGCCGTTCTTGATCATGCGGCCGGCCGCGGGTGACCTTTTGTTGATACAAAACAACATCATCGGCGGCTCGACCGTGACCGCTGCGACAGAGGTGGCGGTAATCCCTCCAAGTCCCGCCGGACCATCGGTCGTCACGATATGAACGGCGGCAGCGACGCGGCTCATCGCCTCGCGAAACCGCGACTCGTCGCTTGCTAGTTCGAGGCAGACTTCCACGGGATTATAGGCTCCTCGGCCCCTATCAACGCTCAGGCGCCGCCACTTATGCCCGAGAACATGCGAGCACTGAAAGGCCCATTTGGGCCTACCGGTTCAATCCTTTCGTTTTGTGATCGTTGTTCGCAAATCTCATCGCAAGCGGCC
Organism: Methylocella sp.; assembly: GCA_051986155.1. Classification (GTDB taxonomy): domain Bacteria; phylum Pseudomonadota; class Alphaproteobacteria; order Rhizobiales; family Beijerinckiaceae; genus Methylocapsa. The sequence continues at coordinate 5,725 of JBPYDY010000395.1, read as the reverse complement.
AAAATCCGCCCGCAATGAGAGAGCCACGCATGAAGACAGGGTTGTTGGACGCCAGGGAATTATCTATGTTTGCCCAACACTATTGATTGTCATATTGGCTGTATTCCCCCTCTCGAGGGTTGCTCCGGGGCTCTACCCTCAAGCCTCTGAGTGGAATGGAGAAGATCTTTGCCGGCGACGCTCGTCTCAACCAATCCCTCCCGTAACTACGAAATACTTGGCGAAGTTGCGGTCAATACTCCCGCGGAAGTTTCCGCGGCAGCGGCAAGGGCGAGAGCTGCGCAACCGGGCTGGCAGGCTCTCGGGGTCAAAGGCCGTATCGCCGTGCTGGAAAAGCTGGTTCAAGTTTTCAGGCGCAGGAAAGACGCGTTTTCCTTGATGACTTGCCGCGAGATGGGGCGGCCGATTGCTGGGGCCGAGGCGACGACGGAATTGGGTTTGCAATATTGGGATTGGTACATTGGGCATTGCGAGGAATGCCTAAAACACTGCGAAACCTACCGCGACGACCGGGAGATAGCCGAGGTCTCCTACGAACCAACCGGTACCGCGGCGGTCATCGTGCCTTGGAACTTCCCGTTCACGAATTTTACTTGGGGCGTCGGGCAAAACCTCGTTGCCGGAAATACAGTCGTTTTCAAGATGTCGGAAGAAGTACCGCTGTTCGGCAAATTGCTGGACGCTGCCTTTATCGAAGCGGGTGTGCCTCAAGGGGTGTTCAATCAGCTTTATGGCGGCGGCGATGTGGGCGCGGCCTTGCTCGAGCAAGATGTCGATCTCATGTGTTTTACCGGAAGCACGGCTACGGGAAGGCGTGTTTATCAGGCTGCCACTAACAAAATGGTGCCGGCGCTGCTCGAGATGGGCGGCTCTGACCCGGGGATCGTTTTTGCCGACGCCGACGTGCCAAGAATCATCGACAAGATTTATGACGCGAGGTTTAGAAACTCGGGGCAGATTTGCAATGCGCTGAAACGGCTTATTGTTCACGAAAGCCGTGCGGAAGAGGTCATAGGCGCGCTTGAAGAAGTTGTAAAAAGCAAACGCGTCGGTGATCCGGAAGATCGAACGATCGATATTGGGCCTCTTTGCGCCAAACGCCAGCTCGAGCTTCTTGAAATCCAGGTTGAGGACGCGCGCAAAAAGGGAGCCACCGTTGTCGCCGGCGGGAAAAAGCCAGAGGAATTGAAAGGCGCCTATTACGAACTAACGATTTTGACCGGCGTCACACGGGACATGCGGGCGTGGCGCGAGGAGGTTTTTGGCCCGGTTTTGCCAATCGTAACATTTAGAACGACCGATGAAGCAATAAGCCTGGCCAAGGACACAGCTTACGGACTTGGCGGCTACATCTTCACCGAAGATAGGGAGTTTGCCGTCAAAATCGCGCGTGAGCTCAACGTCGGAATGGTGCAGATCAACAGATCCACGGCAACTCGCGCCTCCAACCCGTTTGGCGGACGCGGCATGTCGGGTCTGGGCATGGAAAATGGTATCTTTGGCTTTCACGATGTCTGCCGCCGGAAGCTGATCGTGCGCGAGAGATGATTTATTGCGAAACATGAATTTCCCAGATGGCGGCTCGCGAACTTCCGCAAACCGTTCCCCAAGCAAGGATTGGCTGCGCGCGCTGGAAAAAACCGCGCGTATCGAGGAGGAGCCAAGCCGCACCCTCGCGGACGAATTCGATGCCGTCGCCGCCGCGCGGGGCGACGCGCTAGCGCTTATTTCGGAAGGTGCAGCCTATAGTTTCCGCGACCTCAAGGAGCGCTCGTATCGTTATGCGCGCTGGGCAATCGCGCAAAACCTGCAAAAGGGCGAAGTGGTCTGCCTAATGATGGAAAACGGCGCGGAATATGTCGCCTTCTGGCTGGGGCTCAATCGCGCGGGGATCGTGGCGGCGCTCCTCAACACCAATCTGCCGCCCGCTTCGCTCGCGCATTGCATCGCCGTTGCAAGTCCGCGCCTTGTCATCGTCGCGAACGAACACCGCGAAGTTTGCGAGCGCGCACTCGCACTGAGCGGCATTGCCGCGAGACTGATCATGCCGGGCGGCAGCGGTGATGATATCCCAGGCATCGAGAACGGGCTCTTGCGTGTATCCGAGGCGCCTTTTGCCGCAAACGAATGCCGCGGCATAACGCTTTCGGACCACGCGCTCTACATTTACACCTCCGGCACGACGGGGCTCCCGAAAGCGGCGATCCTCACCCACCGCCGGATTTTGAATTGGTGCCTTTGGTTCTCCGGTCTCATCGGCGCGGTCCCAAGCGACCGTATGTATAATTGCCTGCCCCTATATCATTCTGTCGGCGGCATTGTCGCGAATTGGTCGGTGTTGCTCGGCGGCGGATCTGTCGTCATTCGCGAGCGCTTTTCTGCTAGCAGTTTTTGGAGCGACATCGTCAGGTTCGACTGCACACTTTTTCAATATATCGGCGAGCTCTGCCGCTATCTCGTCAACACGCCACCCTGCCCTGAGGAAAGACAACACCGGCTGCGGCTTTGTGTAGGCAACGGCCTTAGGCCGGACATTTGGAAGAGTTTCGAACAGCGCTTCTCTATTCCGCGGATATTGGAGTTTTATGCCGCAACGGAGGGCAATTTTTCACTTTATAATGTCGAGGGCGAGCCGGGAGCGATAGGCCGCGTGCCCTCGTTTATGGCGCATCGCTTCAAAATGGCGATTGTCAAATATGACCCTGAGCGGTGCGAGCCTCTGCGTGACGTTGATGGGCGCTGCATCCCTTGCGAGCCAAATGAGGCGGGCGAGGCGATCGCCAAGATTGAATCCAATGCCGGGGATGGGAGTGCGAATTTCGAAGGCTATCTCGACCGCGCGGAGACGGAAAAAAAAATTCTTCGCGGCGTTTTCGCTGCGGGCGATGCGTGGATGCGCAGCGGCGATCTCATGCGCAAGGACAGGCGCGGTTTTTATTATTTTGTCGATCGCGTCGGCGACACCTTTCGCTGGAAGGGCGAAAATGTGGCAACGACCGAAGTCGCGCAGGCCATTTCTTCTTGCCCCGGTGTCATCGAGACGAGCGTCTACGGGGTTTCGGTCAAAGGCTATGAGGGGCGCGCCGGCATGGCGGCGATTGCCGTTAACGAGGCGTTTGATCTCGCAACGCTGAGGCGTCATATCGATGCACGGCTGCCGCATTACGCTCAGCCGGTGTTCTTGCGCCTTATCGAGCGGCTGGAGGTCACGGACACATTCAAGCCCAAAAAGCATGCGCTTGCCGCGCAAGGCTTTGATCCGCGAGCAATCGGCGAGGCGATTTATTTCGCCGCGCTGTGCGGCGATAGCTATGTGCGCATGGACGAGTCCCTCTATCGGCAAATCGTCTCCGGCGCGCTTCGATTGTGACCGGGCGGGCAGGCAATTCCAGCGGTCGTGGCGTCGATCCATTCGCGCACGCGCGCGAACGCTTCGGGTGATCCCAGCACAAGGTGTCCGCCTCCGGCCACGCGAATGAATGTCTTGGGTTCGCTGGTGCATTCGAACAGCCGCCTTGCCAAATCTATCGGGATGACCGGATCCGCATCGCCATGCACGATGAGAACCGGGATATGGACGTCGCGCATGGCGAGGTCCGAGCGAAACTGGTCGAGCATCAACCACCGTACGGGAAACATCTTGTAATGCACGGCGGCCACATCGACCGCCGAAGAGAACGGCGAATCCAGCACGAGGGCAGCCGCATCGTGCGCACCAGCCAGGGCAGTCGCGACGCCCGTGCCTAACGATTCGCCCATCAGGACAATACGATTGCTCCCATAGCCTCGGGCCCGCGCTTCCCGATAGGCGGCTTCGCCATCTCGCATCAAACCCGCTTGGGTCGGACATCCGGTCGAGCCGCCATAGCCGCGGTAGGAGATTGCGAGGAACCCGTATCCGCTTTCTGCAAAAATGCGAAAGCGCGTGGCACGGTCGGCGAGCGCCCCGGCATTTCCATGGAAATACAAGATGACAGGATGTCCGCCCCTAGGCGGAAGATGCCAGGCGACGAGCGTCTGGCCGTCGTCCGTCGCAAGGCGCAGCTCTTCGACGCCGCTCAGTCCCGCTTCGTCCGGATGGGTGAGGCGCTGGTCCGGGAAATAGAGAAAGCGGCGCTGAAACACCGCCATTCCGATAACCGCCGCGGCATAAATCACCGCGATAAAGGCCAGCACCCATTTCAATCGGAACTCCTTATGCCGGTGAAATACAACAGGATCGATGAGGGCCGCAACGCGACCAATTCTAACGCATCGCTCCGAAAACGATAAGATGCCGGTCGCTGACAATTTCCGTTTGTAAGAAATCCATGCCGGCCAGGGCGAGCTGCTGCCTGACGTCAGCCGGGCAGTAGGCTGCCAGCAGCGAGTTCAGGAAATCGCTTCGCAGAACTTGCGGCTCATTGCCGGTATATTTCTCGACGATTTGTTCGCCGTCAACCACGGATTGGGGGCGGATGAGGTCCATGACGAGAACCGTGGCGCCGGGAGCGGCCGCCGCATGAATTGCCCTCCATAAGTCCAAAGGGTCCCGCATATGATGGAGCAAGCTGTTGCTCACGATAGCGTGAAATCGTTGCGCCCCCAAGGGATTTTCTTGCGCGCCGATATGCCATTTCCGAACCTCGACCCGATTAGTCAGAGAGCTTTGCCGAAGAATGGCCTTTTTTGCAATTTCGAGCATCGACCCGGCGCCATCCACGCTCGTGATCGTTGCTTGCTGATAACGCTCTGCAAGCCTTAGTGCGATGTCGGCGGGGCCGCACCCGAGATCTAGGATGCGCTCGCCATTAAACGCGGGAAATTTTTCTGAAAAAAGAGCGACAAACATCGAATTCGGCTCGGAGAAGTCTGCTTGGGCATAGGCTTCGGCATGGAGCGGCAGGTCCATCAATTCTTCTTCGGGCGCGCGTTTCACAGCTCTTTCACCTGCCGGTTAGCTGGGCGCAGCATGGGCGACGCCGCTCTCAGCTTATTGTTTGTCATCGCGTTCCGGGTCCTTGACACTCAGCCGCTCGTGAAACGCGTCTCGTGCCTCTTCATCAAGACGCTGAGCATTGTCCTTATAGCGAGGAGAATGATGGAACGTGACAATCCGCTTTACCCTGGACAGGCGTGCAATTGTTCCAGCCTGCCGTGCCGTGAGATGGCGGCGCGCCTTGGCGAGTGCCGAGTCAGCTTCAAGGAACGTCGCTTCGATGAAAAGAATATCAGAATCTTTGGTGAGCCAAATGATCTTTTCAACGTTCGCATCCGTAAAGGAGCAATCGACAACATAGGCAATCTTACGGCCAGCGGTGATTTTCATTATCTCCTTTTTGAGAAGGCCAAGAGGAAGGAAGGCGGCTTTATCGGAGCTCCGATCGCGCCATGCAACCTCGATTTGCGTGTCGTCAGGCGCCGCGCGGACCGTCGCCTCCTTGAACGCTCGAAGCCAAGGGCCGATCGCAAGCCCCATAGCCTCCAACTTGTTGCGCCAAACGTTAATGCGGGCCCGCTCTTCGAGGGCGAATGCGAGCACGGCCTCGCCATGGTCCAGGAATGCCGCGCGAACCTGCAAGCCAGGATCTTGAAGGAGAAGGCCTGCATCGCTTTGCTTCGTTTGATTATCAACGCGCTCGAACCGGGTGCGGCTAGAAAACCGCGCTAAGTTGAGGCAGCCTGCCGGATCGATCTCCGTTACCACGAACGTCAGATTGCCCTCATAGCCCTCGATGAGATTCCA
>JBPYDY010000394.1:0-2403 GCA_051986155.1 Methylocella sp. | reverse complement strand
TTGCAACGCGGCGTGCCCGTCTGTTGTCGCCCTCGAGCCGTTTCATCCGTTTTACGCAATGCAGTGTTCTAAGCTGGCCCAGGCTGGCCTCGATCTTACTTGGGTTTCCAGATGAGACGAAAGACGCAAATTGGAGGTGCAGGCGCGAACAACTGAACTTGCAAGCACGGCGCGGCAGATTACGCGGCGGCACGTGGTCTGAAAATAAGGCGGAACTGCTGCTTTGAGGTGCAAAAAAGCGCGGAGCTCCAGCAGTAAGAAATCCGAAAGTGAGATCGCACGTCAAAGCAAGCAATCGTAACTGTGGCAAGTCACGTGTGGCGATCGCGGCCAATCAATTCTTCCGACTTTGGCGGAATGCCTTGCACGATAGCCATGCCGGGAGGCGGGAGTTGCGTAACTTATACTATACAGATGTATGATTTATAAAGAATTGAACGCTGGAACCAATGAAGCTACATAAAATACTGTAAATATTGCACAGCAACATGAAGATCCGCTATTGACGTCATAACAGTGTTAGATTTATAAATTACCTTGTGAAGGGCTATAAGATGCCTAGCTTCAGCAGCGGGAGCAAAGAAATTGGCGCTCCTCGCATCCTTGCCTGTCGCCTGGGAGGGACATTATGTGCTTGATCGATGAGATCATTCATAGTTGTTCGCATGAGAAGGTGGCCCATGCCGCCGTGGCGTCGATGGGCTCCGCCTTTGCCGGAAAAGTCGGGATCAGGGCCGGCGCCTGCGGCCTATCGATCGGCGCCTTCACGGCGCGTGCGGTGCGGGAATTCGAGGAACTCAGCGGCGAGGCGGAACGCCAGGCGATTAGCAAGGCTATGGACGGTTCTGATCAACCTATTTTGACAGGCCTGCAGCTGATTCTGTCGCCAATCATCGAAGGGCAAGGGACGGAACGGGGCGCCAGGCCGTCTAATTAAACGGACCTGGCGCAGCCAGGCACTCTCTTGGTCCTCTGAAGCCAAGCTGACGGCGCACCCGCCGGGGGCGGTGCGCCCAAAAGACGGGCTTTGCGACTGAGTGGAAGTCAAATCGCCCTCGCCCGAAGCCAGCGGCTCGCACGCGTCCACAGAAGAATTGTCGCCGGAACCTTTTTATCGCCGCCGCTTGCTTGCCCGATGTCTCTTTGGAGACTATCTTTGAGCCGCCCTGGGGTGCTGCTGCTGGCGGCTGAGAACAAACCCATCGAACCTGAATCTGGGTAATGCCAGCGCAGGGACCGGCAAAGCTAACGCAAGCCTAAACGGCTCTTTAGCCTCCGCTCCCCGCTTCGCTGGCAATTTTGAGCGGAGAGGCGGATGAATATTCGCGAAAAGACGCAAAAACTCGTCCCCCAGAGCGTGACTTGTGGGCCATTGTTGGGGTCAACAAAAATTTATCATCACCCGCAAGGCAGACCCGAGATCGCCGTGCCTTTACGCGAAATCACGCTCGATCCTTCTTCTGGCGAACCGCCGGTTAGGCTTTATGATTCCTCTGGCCCCTATACGGAAGAGGGCGCTGCCATCGACCTTTCGAACGGGCTTACTGCTATTCGCGAGCCTTGGCTTGCGCGCCGCGCCGGGCTCGATAAATACGCCGGGCGCGCGGTGCGGCCCGAAGACAATGGCGCCGTCGCGCCGGGCTATTTGGTGCCGCCTTGTCCGGCGAACAAGTCCCCCCGCAAAGGCCGGCGTGGTGCCCTAGTGACGCAATATGAATTTGCCCGCGCAGGCCTCATCACCGAGGAGATGATTTTTGCGGCGGCGCGGGAAAACCTCGGCCGCGAAGAAATGGCGAAGCAGGCCGAGGCGCGGCTTGCCGACGGCGAGAGCTTTGGCGCCTCCATCCCCGCTTATGTTACCCCCGAATTCGTCCGCGACGAGATCGCGCGCGGCCGCGCGATTATCCCCGCCAATATAAATCATCCCGAGCTTGAGCCGATGATCATTGGCCGCAATTTTCTGGTCAAGGTCAATGCCAATATCGGCAATTCGGCGGTAACTTCTTCTGCAGCAGAGGAAGTCGAAAAAATGGTCTGGGCGATCCGCTGGGGTTCCGACACCGTCATGGACCTCTCGACCGGCCGCAATATTCACAACATCCGCGACTGGATCATCCGCAATTCGCCTGTGCCGATTGGAACCGTGCCGATCTATCAGGCGCTCGAAAAGGTCGATGGCGACCCCATAAAACTCACCTTTGAAGTTTTCCGCGACACGCTTATCGAGCAGGCCGAACAGGGTGTCGATTATTTCACCATCCATGCCGGGGTGCGACTCGCTTACGTTCCGCTTACCGCCAAGCGCGTCACGGGCATCGTTTCACGCGGCGGCTCGATCATGGCCCGCTGGTGTCTCGCTCATCACAAGGAAAGTTTTCTTTATGAGCGCTTTGGCGACATCTG
>JBPYDY010000393.1:0-2129 GCA_051986155.1 Methylocella sp. | reverse complement strand
GCTGGGCGAGAGGATCTCGATCACGAGGACCGGAGTCATCAGAGCGTGCTCTTCCTCGCCATAGGCCGAACACGTCACGGCGAGGTCGGGGCTACGGAAATTCGTCTCCGACCGGATACGCGGGATCACGCCCGGCGTGGTGATGACCGAGCAGGGGCTTGCCCGCTCGGCGAGCGCGTTTCCGATCAGCCGGGCGAGCTCGCTTTGGATTGCTCCGTGGATGCGGCTCGCCGGCGCCCTCGCCTGCGGCTCGCCATCGACTAGCTGCCAAAGCTGCCCCGTTGGAGGCGTCCAGGCGAGAAACTCCGCGACGGTCATCGGAACGGGGATTTTGGGCAGCACGGTCATTATTAAAGGATAGCAGATATGCGCCGCTTTCGAAACCAGGCGCGGTAGCGATGGCTTTGCTCATTGCCCTTGCGACCGTCCTGCAAAGCGCACGGCTTCCTCGGCCGCGCGGAAGAGCGCTTGCGCCTTGTTCTCGCATTCGCGCTGCTCGGCGGCCGGGACGGAATCATAAACAATGCCTGCGCCGGCCTGGACGTGCATCATTCCATCCTTAACGATGGCAGTGCGCAAGACAATGCAAGTGTCCATCTCGCCGTTCGAGCCGAAATAGCCGATGCAGCCGCCATATATGCCGCGCCGGTCGGCCTCGAGCTCGTCGATGATCTCCATCGCCCGCACTTTTGGCGCGCCGGAGACGGTGCCCGCCGGAAAGCCCGCCGAGAGCGCATTGATAACATCGTGCTTGGCGTCGAGCTTGCCCGCGACATTGGAGACGATGTGCATGACATGGCTGTAGCGTTCGATCGCGAATTTTTCGGTTACCTCGACGGAGCCGGTTTCAGCGACGCGCCCGACATCGTTGCGGCCGAGATCGAGCAGCATCAAATGCTCGGCGCATTCCTTTTCGTCCGCAAGGAGTTCTGCCGCGAGTTCCTCATCCTCGGCCGTGGTCTTGCCGCGCCAGCGCGTGCCGGCGATCGGACGGATGGTGACTCTTCCGCCGCGCACCCGAACCAAGATCTCGGGGCTCGAGCAGACAACCTGGAACGATCCGAAATCGAGGTAACAAAGGAATGGCGCGGGATTGATCCGGCGCAGCGCGCGGTAGAGCGAAAAAGCCGGCAGCGCGAATTTCGCCGAAAAGCGCTGCGAAAGAACAACCTGAAAAATATCGCCGGCCCTGATATATTCCTTTGCCCTCTCGACGATCTCGAAGAAACGCTGCTTCGGCGTGTTCGAATTCGGGGGGGAGGCGCCCGGCCGGCCCGGCGGGAAGGGACCTTGGACGAGGGGGCCTTCGAGGGCGGTGATGACCGTCTTCAGGCGCTCGCTTGCGCGCTGATGCGCGGCGCTAAATGGAGTTTCCGGCTCCGGGCGCAATGGCGTTAGCACAAATATTTCGTCGCGCACGGAGTCGAAAACGACCATGACGGTCGGGCGCAGCAGCATGGCGTCGGGCATGCCGATTTTATCCGGCTTTGGCGGATCGAGCCGTTCCATCTGCCGCACCATGTCGTAGCCAAGATAGCCAAAGACTCCCGCCGCCATTGGCGGAAGACCGTCCGCGGCCGTGATCTGCGATTGCGCGATCATCGCGCGCAAAGCCGTAAGCGGCGGCTCGTCGCAAGGGGCAAAGTCATCGGCATCGGCGAGAGCGCGGCGGTTGATTTCGGCCTTGGCGCCAACGACGCGAAAGACGATGTCCGGATCGAGGCCGATCATGGAATAGCGGCCGCGGGCGGCGCCTCCCTCGACGGATTCGAGCAGAAAAATCCCCCCCCTCCGCTCCGCTGAGAGTTTCAAAAAGGCCGAGACAGGCGTTTCAAGGTCGCCGGCAAGGCGCACGAAGACGAGGCAGGGCTGCCCCGCCTCATAGTTGCGGGCACAAGCCTCAAGGGATGGTTCAAACATGCCACCCGTGCTCAGGGAGTGTCGGGTGAAACCCCGGTCGCGGACGCAAACGCCTTGGCATTGAGTTTCACGCCAATATCGCTTTCAAGCTTGGTGAGATACTGGGCAAGTGCGTCTTCGACATATCCGTTCTTCGCATCCGCCTTTGTACTGATGAGCTCGGGGTCCTGCGGGTCGAATGGCGGCACGGAGGAGTTTGTGACCTGGAA
>JBPYDY010000392.1:0-4714 GCA_051986155.1 Methylocella sp. | reverse complement strand
TTGCAAGGAAATGCAAGGCTATTTGTTCAGCAGGCCTATTCCAGCAAACGAAATTGAAGAATTGCTAAGTGCTAACCGCTCTAGCTGGCCAGCAAAGGAGTATCGTCTGACTGGCTAATTCGCGGCTCCGGAACAAGATACAATTCTGCAATCGAAATAAAGCACGGCAATAGGACTCTCTGGCAGTATCTTCGTTCGAGGGAAGGCAAGAGCGTTCACCGCGGGTTCAGCCAGACTGCTCGATTTTGAAACCACAAACGGCCCGTGTCGCTCGTTCGATGCCCGGGCGCTACAAAATAAAGGCATCTAGAAATGAGGAGCACTATCCGGAAGTTTCTTATCGGCGCCTTGGCGGCTTCGACATTTGGTGCCGGCGTAGTGACCGCAGCGGCGCCCTCTTACGCGCAAGGCTGGCGCGGCGGCTATTGGGGTCGCTGCTGGGGCGGGGGCTGCGGGTACCATAACTGGGGAGGGGCCATCGCGGCTGGAGTGGGCGGCGTCGCCCTCGGCGCGCTTGCCGGAGCGGCCATTTCCTACGGGCCATATTATTATGGCAGCTGCGCTTGGCAGAACAGGCCAGTCTATGACAGCTGGGGCAATTTCGCCGGCTATGCGCCTGTACATGTCTGCTATTGAATGGTTTGATCTGGCCAGTTGGGGCATCGCCCCGTTGGCGAGGCCTTAAATTTTTTCAATTTTTCTCGGTCCAGCGCAACCTTTACCCGTTGCCGGCGTTTAACGCTGGAAAGCGCGCAAGCGCACCGGCAGGATCGCCAAAACAGCTACCTTACCGATCTCGAGCTCGCCGGAACAAAGGGCAAAGATCAAATGACTTACTCCCGAATCGCCATCGGCAAACAGGCGCTAAAATATGCCATGGTGGGCATAACTCTGTCCTGCCTCGGGGCTGCTGTCTTTGCGGCGCCGCTTACGGTCACGCCAAAGTCAAAGGTCGCCCCCCCGGCTCAGCAATCGAACGCCAAGAAATCGGCCTTTGCACCGCTCGGCCAAGGTCCAGCATTTCAGCTTGGGCGCGCCGGGGCCGGCGAAGAAGAGGACTGCGTCAAAATCACCCGGATCGCGGGCCCGGATGGGCGAATCTATGTGACCCGGGGGCTGATCTGCCAGGAATAGGGCCGGAGCGGCTGGCCTTCGTTTCAACTATGGCTGCTCGGGCGGCGAGGACGCCGTCCGAAAGGGGCGAGCTTAACCGGCTGGAACTGCATGCGGCAATTTGTCGCGCCCAAGGTCTTTCGCCTTCGAGCGTGAGGAGAGACCGCTCGCGAAGGGGCGGGCTTTTTACTTCGGTCTACTTCAAGCCGGTGCAATAAGTGGATTTTGGAGCCGCGCCAATTCTCGGCCAAAAAAGCCTTGGCGCACGGGAGCCTGACGCGCAGCCGCCTGAGATGAGTGGCAAATTTCCAGCGGTAAATTTCCCCGCCGTTCCGTGAGCCGGCAAAATCCGGGGCGGCCGTGCCAAGCACCGCGAAAGATATTCACTTAAACTGATCCTGCGAGGGGCCGGAGGGAGCGACTCGGCACGCGCTGCCTTATTTCGGCCGCGGCGGTGTCCTGATATAAAACTCTAGTATGTCCCGCAAAAACTGTTTCCGAACGGGCCAACTTGGCGGTCACCTGGGTTTCAGCGAGAAGGGCTCGATGTTCCGGCAGAGAACAAATTTCTTTTGTATTGCGGGTAGGAGATCACCGTAGCTGCCTAAGTCTGTCACGACAAGCTGCCAACGGTCGTAAACAGTTAACGGGGTTTCTGGAGTGTTTTGCAGAGCCGGTAATGTGACATCGCAGCTGCGAAGTAGGACTGTTCATGCCAACGATAGCCTTGGTTGACGATGACCGCAACATCCTGGACTCCGTGGCGATTGCGCTCGAAGGAGAAGGCTATCGCGTACAAACCTATACGGATGGATCAACGGCGCTCGACGGTTTGAAAAGCGCGCCTCCGGATCTGGCGATTTTCGATATTAAGATGCCGCGAATGGACGGCATGGAGCTGCTTCGCCGGTTCCGGCAAAAATCGGACGTGCCGGTAATCTTCCTGACATCGAAGGACGAAGAAATTGACGAATTGTTCGGGCTCAAAATGGGCGCCGATGATTTTATTCGCAAACCGTTTTCACAACGGCTGCTTGTCGAACGGGTCAAGGCCATTTTGCGCCGTGCCGCGCATAGGGAGCCCGGAGTGCAAAAGGAGTCGGAGGCAAAACTCCTCGAACGCGGCCCCTTGAAGATGGACCCGGAGCGCCATTCCTGCTCGTGGAAAAACAACGCCGTGACTTTGACGGTCACCGAGTTTCTAATCCTCCAAGCACTCGCGGCAAGGCCCGGCGTCGTCAAGAGCCGCAATGCGCTGATGGACGCTGCCTACGATGACCAAGTGTATGTGGACGATCGTACGATCGATAGCCACATCAAAAGGTTACGAAAGAAATTTAAGGGTGTGGACGAGGAATTTGAAATGATTGAGACGCTATACGGCGTCGGCTACCGCTTCCGGGAGTGAGCTTGCCGCAGCTGGAGAACCCGGGCATAGATGCGGTAGAACTGGGCGCTCGCGTTGTTGCTGCGCTCTTTGGTATTACCCGCGATCTCGCTGGCTGTTGTCCTAAAGTCTTTGAGCGCAGGGCCTCGAAATTTTCTCTTCATGGAGAGTTGGCGCGAGATCTGGGTCCTTAACAAAACTCCCATTTGGTGCAAAGTGGTCGCTGCGATAAGGGATCGGGCCGCCCGGTGCCGGACTGGGCCATGAGTCGCGACACAGGAGAGTTGGGGATTACCGCTCAATGATCGCCGAAGTGCAGGAGGGAACGGGGGTCGCAAGGCCGGCCAATGCAAGCCGGAAAAACAGGTGGACGCGTCGAAGCCTTGGGCTGAAACTCCGAGGCTTTGCACGCGCAGCGCGTCTCCGCTTGTCGTCTCCGCTTACTCGCCGCATCGTGCTATTGAATCTTGGCGGGCTTGCGGCGCTCCTGATCGGTTTCCTCTATCTCAATCAATTCCGCGAAGGCTTAATCGACGCCAGGGTAAAGAGTCTGCAAGTTCAGGCGGAGATCATTGCCGCGGCGGTTGCGGCGTCCGCTACAGTCGAGACCGACTCGATTGCCATCGACCCGGAAAAACTGCTTCAACTTTCGCCAGGTGAAAGCTATGCGCCGGGCGACGAGACCGAGCCGTCGCTGGAATTTTCGATCAATCCCGAGCGGATTGGACCGGTCCTTCACAGGCTCGCCTCACCGACCCGTACGCGGGCACGTATTTACGATCGCGACGGCTATTTGCTGCTTGACTCGAGTTCTCTGACAAGCCGTTCGAACATCATGCGTTTCGAGCTGATGCCGCGGGAAAAAGAAAAGCCGTCTCTTCTTTGGACGCGGCTTGCGAACGCACTGACCCGATTGGTGTGGCCGTTCGGGCTCCCCGTTTTCGAAGATATTGGCGTCGGCAATGGCAAGAAATATCCTGAAGTTGCACAGGCGCTGCGGGGAATCGTGCAATCTGTCGTCCGGGTCGATACCCAAGGCCAAACGGTTGTCGCCACCGCTGTGCCGGTCCAGCGATTCCGGGTCGTCCGCGGCGCCTTGGTTCTTTCCACGCAAGGCGATGATATCGACCGAATTATCGCCTCGGAACGATGGGCGATGGTCCAGATATTCCTTGTGTCCTCGCTCATCATGTGCGTTTTGTCCATTTTCATCGCCGGGACCATTGCCGAACCGATTCGACGGCTGGCGACGGCCGCAGAAAGAGTACGGCGCGGCACGCGGGCGCGGCGGCAAATTCCTGATTTCACTGGACGTTCCGACGAAATTGGCCATTTGTCCGGCGCCTTGCGCGATATGACCAAGGCTCTCTATGACCGGATCGAAGCTATCGAACGGTTCGCCGCAGATGTCGCCCATGAATTGAAAAATCCTCTTACATCGCTCCGCAGCGCGGTCGAGACGCTGCCTGTCGCGCGTACGCCAGAGTCGCGTCAGCGGCTTTTGGCGATTTTGGCGCATGACGTCCGCAGGCTCGACCGGCTGATCAGCGATATATCCGACGCGTCGAGGCTCGATGCCGAATTGGCGCGCGCCGACATGGATCTCATCGATTTGACGAGGTTGCTCGGCGCGGTTGTGACTGTGGCAAACATGGTCAAGGATAGGGACATACGGGTTGAATTAACGGTCGCCTATCAAGGCCCGGCAGAAACCGCCAATAAGCCTGCGTTCATGGTATGCGGGAATGACTCGCGTCTGGGCCAAGTTTTTAACAACCTCATCGACAATGCGCGATCGTTTTCGCCAGCTGCAGGCAGCGTTCGCGTGTTGCTGCGCCCGTCGCGAGACTACGCCTCGCCCAATCAGCCTCGCGACGGTTTCGAAGTCATCATCGATGATGATGGCCCCGGTATTCCGGCCAATGCCTTCGAACGGATTTTTGAACGATTTTATACCGACCGTCCGGGACAGGGATTCGGACAAAATTCGGGACTTGGGTTGTCCATCTCCCGCCAGATTATCGAGGCCCATGACGGTCACATATCCGCTCTCAATCGCCTCGGCCCGCCGGGCGCCGACGGTATTCCTCCCGTACTTGGCGCAAGATTTTTGGTCTTCCTTCCGAAGGTGCGATAGGACAGGTCATTGAGCTAGGGTGACAACCCAATAAAAATGTTGCTGACAGAATCGCTTGCTGATTCTCTGAGCCGAAC